>CAYWTE010000027.1:0-953 GCA_964461145.1 uncultured Lactobacillales bacterium
CTGGCGTGACAGGCCAGCGCTCTAACCAGCTGAGCTACACCCCCTAATACTTAACGAGAATGATTATCTAACATTTCACCGAGTAAATTGCAAGCACTTTTTTTCTCATTTCTTAATAAATTTTTGAGGCCCAATAGAGCAGTATCCTCGGTAGTTATTAATAAAGTTGGGATTTTATCTAAGTAATTTTTAAAAGTGTTATTATTAATAAATTTTTCCCTAAAATTACTTTTTAAAAAAAGATTTTTAATGCCTTCTTTTTTAAGGATTCCGCCGCTAATATAAACTCCCCCAAAAGCTGCGGTGGATAAAGCATAATTTCCTGCGAAACTGCCGAAAAATTCAAACATAGTATTAAGCGAATTTAAGGCTAACTCATCATTTTTTAAAGCGTTATCGGTAATTTTTTCAGCCGGCAAGAATGTATCTTCAAGATTATACATAATTGAAAGTGCGCTATAAATATTTTCTAAGCCTGAACCGGAAACAACTGATTCATAAGTTACTTCTTGGCTATAATTATTGCTTAAAATTTTAATAATTTCTGATTCTTTATGTGAAGTTGCTGGTAATTTGGCATTTCCGCCTTCTGTTGCAAATCCTTTCCATATTCCGTTATTTTTTTGCAAGAATCCTGCGCCTAATCCTGTTCCTACTCCGATTATTGCTTTAGTTTGCTCATTATTATTATCAGGTGCATTTCCGATATTAATTATATCTTCATTTTTTAAATAAGGAATAGCCAGAGCTTCGGCTAAAAAATCATTAACGAAATTAATGTCCTTAAAGGCGAATTTTTTTTGTATTTCAGAACACTTAAAATGCCAATTATTTTTAATAAAATTTATTTCATCGTTCATAACTGGGCAAGCAAGGGCAAAAATTGCATTTTGATGAACTATTTGGCTGTTTTTGTTATAATTAAAAAGCAAGTCGTCAAAAGATTGGTAATC
>CAYWTE010000027.1:963-9549 GCA_964461145.1 uncultured Lactobacillales bacterium
GACCAAAATCTAGCATTAGTTCCGCCGATATCTGCAAGCAGACTAAAAGGCATTATTTTCGTTTTCCTTTTTATTTTTCATAATTCCCACCAAACGAGCATTTCTGCTATTCATATAAGAAGCAAGTTTAGCCATTCGCCATTCTTTAGCTTTTTGTTTTGCGTTTTCACGTTTTATGAAATCAGAATTAATTTTATCTTGCATAATTGTAACTTTTTGAGCCTCTATAATTTTTTTATTATTATCAATTTCAGCGACAGAAGAAACTAAGATAGTATTTGGATTTTTTTCTGCCTCATTAACAAATTTAAATCCTTTAGGAGGCGTATTTTCTTTTTTTATTTGAGCAGTATTTTCGATATTTATTTTATGTGGTTCAGACTCATTAAGAGCTATTTGCGGGGAATAATCTTGATTTTCTGCATCGATTTTATCAGCAATGTTAACGAATTCCGGCAGCACTTTTGTTGCATAATATAATCCTTTTTCTGGCGTTGATGAGTGATATTTTTTCAAAGCGATAAGCCAAGAGCCGTTTTGCTCATAAAGATTTTTAAGGAATTTTGCAGCATATTCGATATTTTTAGCGGGCTCAAAACCTTCTTCAAGACTAGAAAAAGCGTCGGAGTGATGCTTAAGATTTATCTGCATACAGCCGATATCGATACTTTTCACGCCTTGTTTTTGAAAAGTTTTAACGGCATTAATAGCTTCAGATTTAGTATCAAAGACCATACTTTTGCCTTCAACATTAATAGTCCAAGGCCAAGCGATTTTTTCTTTTTTAATTTTATCCCATTTACCGCTTTCAACTAAAGCAAGGGAGCTTAAAAGATGCTCTTTAATATTATCGATTTTTTCTCTTTTAGCGGTTTCAAACAGGCATATTTCATTGTCGGAGGCATAATAAGCCGTAGCATTTTTTGAAAACAATGCGGCATTTATAAAAGCAGAAAATATTATAAAAAATTTAAACATCACATTCCTTAATATGCAATTTATGTGCCATAGATTGATTTTAATTCATTTAACAATAAAATAAAGAGATTTTTTAGTTCTTTTATTTCGAGATTATCTCTTCTAATAGATCCCTCTTTCATATAAAGAGCTCTGCATATTTCTATTTGCAGGGCATTAACGTTATTTTGAGGATTTCCGTAATGATAAGTAGTATATCCGCCTGCATAAGGGTGATTTAGCCAAACATTATATCCTTTATTAATTAAGAAATTTTGGGCGAAATTAACGAGTTCGGGAGAGCAGCTTTTTTGATTATTATCTCCAAGGACGATATCAGCAGCGATATTTTCGGCTTTAGGCATAGAATGAAAATCTAAAATGAAGCATTTTCCGTATTTTTCAAGGGCATCATCAACGAAAGATTTCAATTTAAGATGATAAGCACGGTGATATTTATTTATTCGGTATTTTTCATTTTCAAACAAGAGTTTTTTGTTATAAATATTGAGTCCCGGTTTAATCATTTTAGGAATAACGCCAAACCCGGCTTTTATGCGGTCTGTTTTGGGGTAATTAACTTTATCCTCAATATCTTCGAACATATTAACATCGATTTCATCAGGAGCTCTATTAACGTCAACGAAAACTCGAGGGATATTAGTTTTAAGATAATAAAAATCTTTATCGAAATTTTCTTTAGTAATAATTTCATCAATAAAAGCATCTTCAGAATACCTGATATCGATTTTATCAAGAACGGTTTGAGCGATGAATTCATCGGGGTATATTTTACCTGAATGCGGGCAACACAAAATTATCGGGGCTTTTTTAGGGCTCTTTAAGTCGGAAGCTTCAATATAATTTTCACCAAAATTTATCATAAAAGTATTATATCACATAAAATTTATTAAATTATTAAAGATATTTATTGAAAAAGGATTAAAAATAATATAAAAGCAGCATTAGTTTTAAGAAAGGGCGTATAGCTCAGCGGTAGAGCACTACGTTGACATCGTAGGGGTCACAAGTTCGATCCTTGTTACGCCCACCATATTTTTTAATATTAATTAGGAACGATAATATAAGTTCCTGCGGTATCGATAGTTAATTTTTCTCCTGTTGAAGCTTTCCAAATTCTTTTTTTTGCGGTAATAATTGTTATTTTCCCAAAAAACGGGCATATATTTTTTATTAAAAATTCTGCCAATTTTCTAATTTTATAATTTTTAATGGGAGGCTCAAATATTGCCCTTTCTATGTTTTTTACTTCAAACAAGCGAGCTTCCAAAGCTTTTTTAATTTGATTAATGGAAAAATAAGCGGGCAAAATTTTATTATTAATTATAATGATAATATTACATTCAGGCTCTAAAATTTCCCATAATTTTTCTAGCAGACAAGGCAATTCATCGCTTTTTTCAAAAAAATTAATTGCTGCAATTTCCTGAAAAGTATTTTCATTAAATTTTTGTAATTCTTTAATTTTTTTGCAGGATATTTTTCTGTTTTTTATAAATTCTTTAGGGAAATTGCCAAAGAATAAAGTTTCTATTTTCCTTTTTGGCGGAAAGATAGAATTAAGCTTATCTATTATTTTTTGTTCATAAAAATTATTCATAAATTGAATATATAATATTTTTAATCAAATTTTAAGGCTTTTTTAGCAATAATATATGCAATATTTAAAAAGGGGACATTTATTATGAACGAGCAAAATGATTATTATGCCACAATAGAAAAACAGGATTTTTTTGAGATTATTCAGAACAAATACGGCGAAATTGCAATTTTTATTGACGCAAGAGAAGGTAAACCTGAAAATCCGATATTGCTTTTTGACGGCAAAAAAACAGGATTATTAAAAAGAAACAGAGGATTATCAATAAAATTTGATAATATTAATTCTGAAGCAAAAGAACCAATTGCCGGCTCAGAAGTTGTGATGATAGTAGAATTACAAGGTTCTATGGTAGAAAGAGTCTACGGTGTAGCGGTTGAAAACGTTGAAGAAATAAAAGTTTCAGGCGTTCAAACCAGAGGCGATGAGATAAGAGAATCTATAAAAGCTGAAGATATTATTTCTAAATTCGGCGTAGTAAAAAGATGGTCTAGCGGCAAAAAATAATATTTTTAATTAGTTTCTTATATAAGTAAAGATATCTAATCTATCTAAAGGTGCATTAGGATCTTCATTTTTATCGCCTAAAGCGCGCAATTCAATGCGGCTGCCTTTAATTCCGTTATCTTTAAGGATATTGCGCACGGCCAATGCTCTGGAAAGAGAAATTCTTCTTGCTCTTTTTTTCTTTTCATCGATATCAGAAGCATAAGAAAGCAGCCTAAAATTAACTTCATTATGGTCTTTTTCTTTTACTGCAATTTCTTTAATTGTATTAATATCATTTTCAGAGATAGTAATATCTTCAGGAGCAAAAGTTAACGTTAGAAGCTTCCCCGGAGCTGAAGAGTTTACCTCTTTTTTTATCTCAGGATTATTTTGCACATCATCATTGCTTGCGATTTTTGTTTCTTCTTTTTGAGCTTGTGATTCATTTTCTGTATTATTATTAGTTAAATCCTTAGGGGTATCAGAAACACTGACTTCATTAACCGGAGTAACGGGAGCCGAATTAGGAGCGCCATCAGAGGGTTTTACACTTGCAGGAGCAGAATTAGAAATAGGATTAGCAGGTTCGATACCTTTTTGTACAGGAGCAATAGAATTAGGGAGCCCTATTTTTTTAATAGAAGAATCTGTGCCGGCTACAAAAGAGCCTAAAGCCTCTTTTTCTTCCGAAACAGGTGCAGCAGATGTAGCTTGAATATTATCATTATCAGTCAAAGGCTTAACTATATCATCTTCTTTAGTTTCTGCTGGCTCAGTTTTAGTAGGGGTTATTTTTTCTTGAATTTTTTCTGTTTTTTTAGTTATTTTAACAGGCTTTTCGATTTTTTTTGTAACTGGAGCGATTTTTTCTGAGGTATTATCAACTTTTTCCTTAAAAGCAGAGGAAGATTCGTTAAAAGGAATTTTTTGCTCAGTTATATCGTCAAGAACACTTAAATTAACTTCAACACTGGGTTTATAGTCATAATAATAATTAGAGTTAGCAGCATAAGCCGATGAGGCAGCTATAATTAATCCGCCGGATAACAATAAATTCTTGACTGTTTTTGTCATATTAAGCCCTCACGAAAAACATATTTAATATTAATTTTTATAATTTAAACTATTTTTTATCAAATCTCAAGCCATTAGCAAATTTTCTAAATCTTTGTGGATTTTACCGTTTGAAGCCAGAACGTTGCCTGATTTAAGGATAGGTTTAAGATTGTTAATATCGCCATTTTTCTTAAGTTCAGAAACATATCCTCCGGCTTCTTTAACAATTAAAAGCCCTGCAGCAATATCCCAAATATTAAGGTTGCTTTCGAAAAATCCATCATATTGACCGGCAGCTACAAAGCATAAATCTAAAGCAGCTCCGCCCAAACGCCTTACGCCTGCTGTATTTTTAATAACCTGTAAAATTTGTGCAGCAGATTTTTCGTGGCCAATCCCGCTTATAAAAGGCGTCCCTGTTCCGATAATACATTCATTAAAATCGATTCTGTTGGAAACTCTAAGCCTTCTGTCGCCTTTTGAGCCTTCGATGAATGCCCCTGAGCCTTTTTCGGCAAAATATAATTCATCAGCGACAGGATTATATACCACGCCGGCTACGATTTCGCCTTTTTCCTGCATAGCGATGGAAACGGAAAATATAGGGATTCCGTGTAAGAAATTAGTAGTACCGTCTAAAGGGTCGACGATAAAGACAATGTCATTTTCTGTTTTAACTTCTCCGGATTCTTCTAAAACAAAGCCGCAACCTGGCCGTGCTTGAGATAGAATTTCTTTAACGATTTTTTCGCTTCTGATATCGGCAGCTGAAACGAAATCTCCGGCTTTTTTACTGGTTATGCTTAAATTTTCAATCTCGCCGAAATCTCTAATCAACCCTTTGCCAGCTTTTTTTGCGGCTTTAATCAATATTCTTAAATTTGCAGATAGAACACTCATTTTTTAGTTTTTCGCCCTTTCGACGTAAGTACCTTCAGAAGTAGAAACAACGATTTTATCCCCTGTTTCAACGAAAGGAGGAACCATAACCCTAATCCCGTTTTCTAAAATAGCAGGTTTACCTGAAGACGCGGCAGTCTGACCTTTAACCACAGGCTCGGTTTCAGTAACTTTAAGCGTTACCTGATTAGGCAGAGTTATACCCACCGGCTTATTTTCGATAAAGAATACAACGACTTCCATCATTTCTTGTAAATAAGGGAATTGTTCTTCAATCGCATCTTTAGGAATAGAGAATTGTTCGAAAGTAGCGATATCCATAAAAACGAGATTATCCCCGTCAGCATAAAGATATTGAGCATCTTTATCTTCAGTCATTAATTTTTCGACGGTATCAACGGTACGCCATCTATCGTTAGTTTTAAGGCCGCTTTCGACATCTCTCATATCGACTTGAATAAAAGCACCGCCTTTACCCGGCTGCAAAATTTTAATTTTCAGAACGGAAAATTGTCTACCGTCTCTTTGAATAACCCAACCTGGTCTAATTTGGTTAGCTTGGACTTTCATTTTTATATAATCTCCTAAAATTCGTTGCGTTTTAATAATTAATTTTGTATAGAAGCTATCAAGTTTTAATTTTTTTATCAAGGGTTTTATTATGGTAAATAAAAATTGGTGGCATCCTTATAATTATGAGCAAAAAATTCCAAGCTTAATTCTGCGCAATAAAGTTATAAAAGCAATTAAAGATTTCTTTTTAAATCAAGATTTTTTAGAAGTAGATACTCCTTATTTACAAACTTCTCCGGGTATGGACGTGCATATGAAAGCGTTTAAAACCGAGCTAGAGAATCCGTTTGATAAGAATAAAACGCTTTATCTTCATACTTCTCCTGAATTTGCAATGAAAAAGCTTCTTGCAGCGGGATTGCCGAAAATATTTCAAATAGCTCACGTTTATAGGAACGGGGAGATATCGCCATATCATTCTCCGGAATTTACGATGATAGAGTGGTATCGTGCTAATGCGGATTATTACGATATAATGGACGATTGTGAAGAGCTTCTCAAAACCTTAGTTAAGCTTTCACTGATGAATTCTTTTAGGGCAAACGGGGTAGAATGCTTTATGGATAAAGGGGTTGAGAGAAAATCAATTAACGAGCTTTTTTATGAATATGTCGGGTTTTATTTAACGGAAGTCCTGCCGCCTGAGCCGTCATTTGAACCTGCTCCTGAAAAGATAGGGGTAAAAGCAAAAGAATTAGGGATAGAAGTTTTTGATTATGACAGGTTTGAAGACATATATTTTCGGATAATGGTAAATAAAATAGAGCCGTTTTTAGGCTTTAAAAGTCCGATAATTATTTATGATTTTCCGTTATGTATGGGGGCATTGTCAAAAGCAAGCAGAAAAGATGCCAGATTTGCGGAACGTTTTGAAATTTATGCGTGCGGAGTAGAATTAGGCAACGCTTATTCTGAATTAATAGACCCGAAAATTCAGCTTGAACGTTTTAAATATGATATGGGATTAAAAGAGAAATTTTATGGCTACCATCATCCGTTAGATGAGAATTATTTAGCGGCGTTTGATTATGGAATGCCCGAATCTGCAGGAATAGGCTTTGGAGTAGACCGAATAATAATGTTAATAACCGGCGCAAAAGATATAAACGATATCCTCTGGGCTCCGCTAGAGCCGTTTTAATTTGAGTGGGAAGTGGGGGAAAAGGGGCAGGATTGATTTTTAAAATAGAAACGGCCGCTCAAGGCGTTGGCGTTGACCCATTGTCGGGGGAAGCGCTAAAGTGGGATCCACGATAACCAAGCCACGGCTTGATCAGAGGCAGCTCCCTGTTTAATGAATTAGCCCCGGAATGCAGCGCAAACCTGACGCACTTAGCAGCCTGTTTCTAAATATTATATTATCATAATTTAATAGAAGATGCAATATCAGAAATTTTATTTGTAAGGTTATCAATTAAGGAAGCGGCTTCTTTGATTTGCATTTCGGTTAAGTTAGGCTTTTTTTGTTCTTTTATTGCGATATCAAGCTTTTCTTTAGTTTTTAAAAGCTCATCGACGAAAATGATATTAAGCATAGCGAGTAAAAGTTTTTCTTCCAATCTTCCGGTTGAGCAAAGTTCCTGGGCTTTTTTATTTATTATATCGGCAATATCGAGCAAACTTTTTTCTTGCCCGTCATCACAAGCGATAGTATAATTATTTCCAGCGATATTTAATGTAACTTGTGACATATTACCCCTTTAATTTTTGGTATTATTTTAACATTTGCTTGAGTTGAGCTATTGCATTATCGAGATTAAGAGAAGCAGTTAAAGCAGCATCTTCGATGTATTTATTTTTATTTTTAAGCTCATCGATTTGAGAAGAGAATTTTTTCTTTAATTTATCAATCTCGGAACTTGGAATCATTTCAAAAGGAAGCATAGGCTCATTTTTATCGGCATTAGCGATTTCTTCTAACCTTAAAACAGCTTTTTCTAATTTACCGATACTTTGAAAAATTCTCTCCATTAAGTTATCCTTACTTCATATTTTTTATTTAAGAATCTAAATAAATTTTTAAGGCAAATTAAGCATATTTTATTTAAAAGGTCAACAGCACAAAAAAGAAACGGTTAATAAAATAAGCAAAAAATTAACAAATTTATTTTAAAAAAGTTATAATAATAAAGACAAAAGGAATTAAGATATGGAAATCAGCGGAATAATAAGAAAAATATTAAACAGTTATGATTATGATACCCCAGGAGTATTAACTAATTTATCAAGGCTTTTAACTTCCGGCTCGCTCAGCAATTCTGGCAAAATTTTAGTTTATAACACGGAGGATTTGGTTAGTTTAGGCGCAGTTAACTGTTTAAGCGGCGGTGATGCAGAAGAAAAATACAGCCCTATATATCATTTCACTTTAGCACAGAGCTTAGGATTTTCGGGGCTTTGCGGGACATTAGGTTTTTTAGAGGCAGGAGCAGCAAAATTTGCCGGCACAATACCGCTCATATTAAAATTAAATACGGTAAATTTTTTAAATGAAGGCAAATTAGATCCTACCTGTGCAGTAACGGCAAGTGTTAAAGATGCTTTAAGGTTAGGCTGCACTGCGGTTGCTTTTACGCTTTATCCCGGCTCAGATAGGTCAGATGAAATGTATGAAGATTTTGCCGAAATGGCAAGGGAAGCCAAATCATACGGGCTGCCGATTATAGCAATGCTTACCCCAAAAGGCGGCTCACTTTCAAAAGAGGCATCCTCATCTTTAGATGTTTTAGCATATAGTACGCATTTAGCCTCACATTTAGGGGCACATATTTGCGTATTAAATATGCCGGGAATTTTAACCGAACTTAGCAGCTCACGAAGATATTATAATAGTTTTAATATAAATGATGAAGTTTTAAGGGTAAAACATATATTAAACAATGCTTTTGGCGGTAGAAAGATAGTATGTTTTTCTCAAGGAAAAGATAGCGAGCCGGAAGATTTATTCCTTACAGCCAGAGTGACGTATAAAGTTAGCGGCGGCGGGCTTT
>CAYWTE010000028.1:0-9286 GCA_964461145.1 uncultured Lactobacillales bacterium
TTCAATTTCAAGAAAATGATATCCATAATCAATATTTACATCTATAAATAGAGTTCTTTTAGTATAAACTTTAGAGTTTAATTTTTTTCTGTTAATTATTTGCAATTTAAGAATATCTACAGCACCTTTAAATTTTCTATTATTTTCGCATACGATTTTCCAATTAAGAAGGCCACAAGTTTTTGCACACGCAGGCAAATTAACCTCTATTTTATAAGGAATATCACTTTTTTTAAGAACTATTATGCTAGGGGATATTTTTTTATAATCATCACAGATAACTTTATTAATATTTTCGAGAATATCTTTATTATTTTTTACATTTGCCCCCATAGCAGCAAGGATATTTTTCTGAGATATTTCATCAATATTATGGATAGTGCCGGAATTATCGCGATAGAAAGGCAGTATTTTATAAATATCAGCGAGTTTATCTAAAGGATTTTGTTTTAATTTCATTTATTTTTGCCTTTAAAATCATAAACATAAAATTTTTAAGGAACAATGTAAAATTCTGCTAAATAACCGGCTTTAATAAAATTATTTGCATATTCGATATTGTATGGTTTAAACATAAACTCCTCAATTCCGGTGATAGTTTTAATCAGAGGGAACAGTTCGGTAACCTTAACCTCTTTTTTTTTCGCATTCATAATATAAATATAGCAAGGTTCATTATCTTTATTTAGCCCGCATCTTTTAGTATTCTTAGGGATAGCGGGATTTTTAACAACGCCGGAAACTTGAATAACCTTTTCTTTCGGAGCATTAAATATTGAATTTTTATCAGAAAAAGGATTACCGATTATAGCCCCTAAAATCAAAGCAAAAGTAAAAGCAAAAACGAAGAACTTAGTCGAAATAAAAAATGGCGACAAATTTAAATCTGCAGCAAAATTTTTTACATATAAAGGAGAAGGATTATCGTTAAATTCTTCAATATCTTTATCAATATTTGTATTTGTATCATTATTAGTTTCAGTATCAACTTCGAATTCTTCTTCAGTTTTAAAGAAATCTTTTTTTCTTTTTGCGATTTCATCTTCATTTTCATTTTCATTTTTTAATGATGTTTTTTGAAGAATTTCAGGCTTTACATCATCAATAGTGCTTGTTTTTTTAAATAAAGAGCCTTCATCATCATTAATTATCGGTGGTTGAAATTTAACTTCTTCAGTTTTTTCAGGATTAAATTCTTCTTCAAAAGGGATAATTTCAGAATAATTAACATTAACGGTTTCATCTATCGTATTTTTTAGGGGTATAGGCTTTTCTTTTTCTTCCGGCTTATTAATAATGAATCCCGGGACTGTTAAATCTAAATTATTTTCTTGATTAATATTTTCCTTATTAAAGGTATCTTCAATAGGGGTTTGATGTTCTTCGGCATTTTTAAATTTATTTTTAAGGAACTCTCTTTGTTGTTTAATTTTATCAAAGATATTCATTTTATATACATTATCTTCTTTGTTTTTATTTTCAATATTTGTTTTATTTTTTTCTTCTGAAGATTTTATATTTTGAGGAGGCATAGGCAAAGCTATATCGACAGCGGCGGTATTATCGAATTTATCTTCAGAATTTATTGAATAGTCATTTTTTAATTCTGGCTCAGAATTAAAAGGTACGAGAGTAATATCATTTTCTATAGCAGTAGTATTTTCCAAAGAAAAAGGTATCTTTGGAGGAGATTTAGGAGGCATAGCCCCTATCTTTTTTTTTATTTTTATTTTTATTTTTTTTCTATTATTTTCAGCTTCCATAATATTCTCTACTCTTCGATGATTTCTTCTTCATCTAATAATTTATCGCCCAGAGTTTTTTCTTTTAATTTTTTTTCTTCAATTTTAATTTTTTCCTGAACTTGAGGCTTAATAACTATTGGCTCGAAAGGCAAAACTTTAATCATTTTTGGAGAAAGCAGCACAACGGTTTCGCCGCCTTGAGCGCTAACGCCGAAAGTTTCTGCTGGAATTCCTATAATAAGATAATTTTCACCAAAACGATTTTTTGAATTAAATCTGGCCACTTCGCCATTTTCGGTATCAATAGTAATAGAAGAATATAATTTATTATCTTTTTGATTAATCTCGGATTTAATCAAGAGGGATATTTGATTTTCAGCGACATCATACCTTGCACACCTACCGATATCAAAGCGAGACTCCCAGTTATTCGGAAGGAATAAAGAGCCTTCAGTAATATTATGGAATTTAGAAGTTCTGCTTAAAAAGGCTTCTAAATTTTCATTATCTATTTCAGGGCCGACGACGAGCATTCTTCCTAAAGCGCCTTTATTGACGATTTTGATAGTATCAGCACCGAAAGCTTTAATTAAATCTTGCCATAAAACTCCACCTTGATTTTGCGGATAAACTCTATAAACAGTAATATCAAAAGTAAATAATATTGGGTCTTTATTAACATATTCGACTAATTTGCGAACCTTTTCGAAAACCTCAAAATCTCCTTTAAAATTAATAGTATAATCTTCCCAATCAAGGGTAATATCATTAATTCCTGAACCTCTTAAGATGTCAGACATCGCCATTAGCAAAGGCTTGGATTTTATAGTTTTGACAGACCAATCAACAGAACGTTTTAAAATCAGAGATTTACGGTCTTTATAATATTGATAGAATAAATTGCCTGAGTCGCAAATTTTACCTACGACAGAATCAAGCTCGCCTTTAAGATTTTTTGCAGATATAGTAACATAAGGGCCATCAGCGGCATAAACTTTAATTTTTGCTTCATCAAGCAGTTTTTGTAACGCCGCATCTAAAGATTGCTGAAAAAATGAATATCCGGTAACTTCAAATCTGGGCAGGGCATCGGATTCTTCAGACTTAACGATAGAAAAAGCTTTTTCATCAGAAGGAATAGCTGTGATAATTTTTTCATTTTTGCCGGATATAGAGCAGCGCAAAGGAGCTTCTAAATCCAAGAAATCTGCATTTCTGGTAGTATTAATAATTTTTTTAGGTTTAGGAATTTCTTTAATTAATTGCGGGTCTTTTTTGTTAATTTCGATGGTATTATTGCCTGACCTAGCAAAACCTTTAGCGCAAGAAACACTTGTTATGATAACAGCGGCTATCAATAAAAATTTTTTCATAATGTTAAAATTCATTTTCATAAGCTATAATATATATGATAAATACTAATTTTTAATAAAAATTTTTTACTTATTAAATTTATTTTTCAATTTTTATTTTTTTGAACTAAAAGGTTTAGGTTTATTTTCAGAAGGAGGAGGCGGAGGAGCCTCGGTTAAATCTTTATCTTCACCAATATCAGCGGCTTGTATCCCTTGACTTTTAAGGAGCTTAGCCACAACATCATCAACGCTTTCACCGGCTCCTTTTGTTACATTTTGTTGCTGAAACACATCGTCATCTTTTTTTGACTTATCGATTTTGCCCATAGTTTTGCGAATTTCTTCAATATTATAAGATTTTCTAATCATTTCAGGTGAGGCATTCCTATCAAATTCTTTTTTGAACATTTTAATTTGCTCTAATAAAGCCTCTTTCCCGCCTTTAATTCTTGCATTAATCAAAGGGTCTAATTCGTTATGTTTAATAATTTTATCTGCACAAGTACATATTTCATCGAGCAAATCGAGAATATAATTATAATAAGGATATTCCTCTAAGGTTAAATTCCCCATTCTAACGCATCTAGCGCTAATTCTGGCGATAGTTCTTTGATAATAATCTGCCAAAAGCAAAAAATTATTAAAATTCCACACAATATCTTTATCAATATTTTCTTCTATTTGCTCAAGATTTTGCGGTGGCGGCGGGGCGTGTTCGAAGATATTTTGTTTATATAATAATTTTTGTTTTTCGTTTTGTTGAGAGGAGAATAAATTATGAATTGCCTCTTGAGCTTTTTTACCTTCAGCCCCAAAATAAGGCAGCCATTTATCTGTTTCAGTTAAAAATTCTAAAGGAACATCAGCCTCATCAGGATTTTTTATGAACTTCTGAGCCTTAGACCAAGTATTAAGAGCAGATTCATAATTAAAAATTTTATTTAATTTTTGAATTATTTGGTCATTATCTGTAGCGGCGACAATATTTTCTTTAATTTTCTTTTTCCAAGATTCGCCGAAGACTTCTTCTGAAAGTTTAACGAATTTATCAAAAGCAGCAAAAGAATTATCGAAATCTTCGATAGCGCTGATAACTTGATTAATATTTATATCTTGTTGCATAGTCATTTTTTCTAACAATAATTATTGTATATAAAAATTAATTTTTAATGAAAGATTTTAGAAGGCAGGCCGCCTTTGAGAAGGTCATCGCCATTTTCAAGCTCTTTAATATATGCGGCATCAATTAGTGAGTAATCAGATAAATCTTGCATAGGAGATTGAGTATCTGAATTTTCTTGTAAAATTGTATGATTTTCGAGGTTTAAATTATTTAATTCATTTTCATAAACTTCTTCATATTCATAATCTTGGTTACCGGCAGCAGTTGAATTGTCATCAACATATTCATATTCGTATTCATCTTCATCTTCATTGTTATTATTACCGGCATTTAAATTTAATACCTTAAGATTATCAAGTTTAGAGGCAATTTTTTCTAGAGCCAAAGCGGTTTTATTTTGAGCCGCTGACTGGTCATTTTTAGCAAACAGCGTAGCTAATGTTTGTGACTGCATTTTTGCTATTCTTTCTTGAGAATCGGTAAAAGCGGCAGTTATAAAACTAATTTGCTGTTCTAAGAATTTTTCCTGCATATTTCCGATAGATTTTACAATCATATCGATTAAAGAAGTTTGAGTTTCTGTTAATACTCTGGATATAGATTTTGTCTGCACTTCAGTAGTCCATTCGCCGGTTGAATTTATAGCCTCAGATATAATCTGAGATTGAAATTTAGCAATTTTTTCCTGAGCATCTAAAAGCTCTTTTTTGAAAGCGGAAGCTAATTCTGATATATCAGCAGAAGATATATTTTTAGAATTATCAGATGCCGCCGGCAAATTTTTACCAAAAGTCTTAGAAAGAGAATCAGAAAGAGCATCAGCAAATTCTTTTGAATCGAAAGGCATAATAGGCATAGAAGTCATCGGCATAAAATGATTATTTTGAGGGACTATTTCAGGATTAAGCACCTCAAGTTTTCCGTCATCTTTTTCATCATCTTTAACGCCAACGTCTGTTTTTTTATTTTTAAACAGAGCCGAAATAATTTGAGATAGGAAATGGGTTTGAGTTTTAGAGATTTCCTTTTGTACATTACTCATAGTTTCAGTAATAGTTTTAACAATTTCCTCCGTATTAATATTTATCGGGGGGGCAGAAGAAGTTTTAAATTCAGCCAAAGATTTAATAGCGTTAACAATTTCCTCTGTATTTAAGTTAATGTTAGGAGCATTAAAAACAGGAGCAGGCATTTCGCTTGGAGAAGATCCTGCTACTGGCGCAGCATAAGTAATATTATTAGAATTTTGCTGACGGATAGCATTAATTTGAGCATTAAAAAGCGCCTCTTTAAGATTTTGGATATTAAGGTGCTCTACATTATCATCATCAGATTCATTTTGGTTGTTATTTGCTCTTTCTTGAATTTCGTTTAAGTATTCAACAACAATCCCTCCGCCGGGAAGGTTGCTTAAAGCATTAACAGTATTTTCATTTAAAGATAGTAATTCTTGATTAAATTTCAAAAGAGCATCTTTGCCCAAAACGTGCAATTGCCTAAAGATATTAATATATTTTTGAGCAGCAATAGCAGGATTAGTTTTTTTATCAATAACATTTCCGGTTGCTCTTGCCAGCAACTTAGCTATTTTTATTTGCCTGCTTTCATTAGTCATAGATTAAATCTTCCCTTAAAATATACCCATTTAGATTTATCATAACTTTTAAAGTATTAAAATCAAGTTATTAAAATATAAAACCACATCTTAAAAAAGATATGGTTTTTTAATTTTAACAAATATTATAAAGCTATCATAATAACTCTATGAAGACAGCTTTCTTCAACTTCTATTTTTTCTTCAGGATTTAATTGAATGCCATATAATTTGCCGGTTTCATCTTCTCTAACGCTCAAAACCTTAACTTTATCCGAATCTTCAGGGCAATAAATAGCTATATCCCCCAAAGATACCATTTCATTAGGGTCAGCAAAAAGAACGCATCTTGTAGGAAGAATATTCCCCAATCTTCTGGAGCAAAGATTTATAGCGTAAACATCTTCTTTGCCTGTTAAGTTTAAAGGACAAGGGATTGTGGATACCGGCTCATTTTTATTAACGATAATATCGCCGTTTCCTGCTGGTTTGCCATAAACATTAATTTCCGGTTGTTTTCTGCGTTTATCAGGGATAGAAGAAAAATATTCACCATACCCTGCGCCTCTAATTCCGACATTACGGTATCTTGCGTCTACTCGTTGAATAAGCTCATTAAGAACGCCTTCACCATCTAATTTTCTAATTTGTTTTTCCAGTTCATCTTTTGAAGGGAATTGAAGGGCTTTAGCCATACAAGCATATTCTTTATCGCTAACTTCACGTTGTCCCATTTCGATTCTATGATATACTGAAAGGGTCATTTCAGAATTTTCAGCAACTTCAGCTAAAGTAAGCCTTTTTTGCCCTCTTATATATCTCAAAGCCGCACCTAAGATTTTAAGTCCGGTAGTTTCATTAATTTTATTTCGCCTATCTTGCTCACTTCTCCACGCTGCAACGACTTCCGGTTGAGAATTTTGTTCATTAACAAACACATCTTGTAACGGGCAGTCTAAAAAATCAGCGACTTTAACCAATTGTTCTTGATCGATTCGCCTATAACCTTTTTCTATTTTAGAAATAGCAGAGAGACTAACGCCTAAATGATCGGCTAATTCCTGCATATTATAGCCTTTAGCTTTACGAAGCATTCTGATTTGATTAGGGAAAATAATTTCTTCCATTTTTGAGTCCGCCTTTATAATAAATTAAAAATTTCCACCATACCTGATAAAAATATACAAACATTACTTAAATAACCTTTTTTTTTCAAGATTTCCACAAAAAAATGCACAAAATTTAATATATTTTAAAATATTGTTAAAAAACAGATACTTACAGGATTCATAAATTATGATTTTTTAGGACCTTTTTCGATTCTTGTTAAAATTTTATCTCCGGTTTTTTCAGCTTTTCGCCATAAAGCACCTGCGCCTGCTTTAGTAGCCCCATACCCTCCTTTAACCAGAGTTCCGACAGCGCCGCCTCTTCTTATACCGTCTTGGCTTGGAGCCCCGAACATAGCAGTTGTTGCACCGGCTTTAAGTGTATTGTGGAAATCGTGGCCGAAAGAAACCAAAGAGCCTCTAGCCAAAGCACTACTAAAGAATGTTGATAATTCGGTATTATTTTCAACAATAATGTATGAGAGGAAACAAAGCCCTATAATTTTAAATAAATCGACAGTTCCTAAAGCAAGATTATTAAGGATATCATAGACATTAGAATCATTAACTTTGCCAAGTATATCGGTATATATGGTATTAAGAATAGCGATATTAAACCCTAACAACACCGCAAGAATAAGGAACATCATAAAAGCATCAATAAGCATATTAAGTCCCATATTAGTAAAAGCTTTTGTATTTTCAAAGATGAAAGCGGCGATAAAGAAGGGGAGTAAAGCCGTAACAATAGTCAGCTGAAGCAAGGCATCAAGAATAAAAAACGGAACGAGTAGTAATAAGAACAATACGGAAATATAAATAGCAATTCCTCCTAAAAACATAGTGAAATTAAAGGAAAAACTATTCATAGCAGCAAGGTAAGAATAACATACCAAACTAGAGCCGATATTTAATCCTCTAGCCAAAGCATTTTGAAGATTTTTAAGCATTAAAATTATAGAACTTTTAAAACTGTCAGGAAAAGCCCCGTCTCCCATAGCAGTAGAATAACTTACAGAACCTGGATTACCTAAAGATGATGTGTCTTGTATAGAAATACTATTATCATAAGACAAACTGTTATTTGAAGCGAGAGTTTCGATATCAGCCCCCATATTTTCGATTAAAATATTAGCAAAATGGAAAATTATACCCATAATCGGCTCGATAATAGACCCAGAAACAAAAGGCAGCCCAGCTTGCAGAATAGCAATAGCGATAATGCACCTGACGATAGTATTAGCGATACTTTGCCAAAATTCAGAACCGCTGGCCATTCCGCTGGCAAGCTGCGAGAACAGCCTAAAAGCAAACCATAACCCTAAAACGACGCCGATAAGACTGATTAAGCTGTCTTTAGTATGGTCAAAGATTTTAAGGGACAAAAAGCTCATAGCATCGAAAATGCTTTCAAAAATATCACATAAAAAGCAAATATCTTTTAGAACGTCCATTTTATCAGAAAAAGAAGCACATTTACTTTCAACTTCAGGGTCATCAATAACAAAACCGTTAGGAAAAGGGTTTTTTATTTCCTCGGCAAAAATATTGCTGCTGCTCATAAAAATTAAGAAGGCTGCAATAAATAATTTATATAATATTGGATATATTTTCATCGAGATATTGCCCTTTTAATAGCGCCGCCGCCAGCGACCCCTAATCTTTTAAGTCCGCCGCCGAATTTTAAGGCTCCGGCTTTAGCTGTGGCTAATTGAACTCTTGCATTTCTAATCATTTGCAGCGTAAACCCTTTAACGATATCTTCTTCTTTTATTTCTGAAAAATTAGTTGCAAGCTCAGGAGCTTTCCCAAGGAGCATAAATACGAGCAAATAAGCAATTAAAAATTGTCCGAAAGAAACTGAGAACAGGCCGAATTCTCTTTCAATCTCATTAACTTGCCCATTATTAAAATAAGTCATAATTTGTCCGGTAGGCATAGCTATTTGAAGCACTTCAGTTCCCAAATTGAGCATTAATAGAATAAAGATAAACAAAGTGGTAGAATAAATAATAACTTTAACCCCGTTATTTACATAACTTCTGGATATTTCAAAAACCCAAGCAACAGCGAGTATGGGTATCATAATTCCTAAAAACCCTAATTTCAGGATGCCGTTTAATAGTTTTACCGAAGCGGTAATAATAAGTATAGTGGCAAGAACATGTAATATTGCTCCTTGAATTATCATAGTTATACTGCGGACAAAATTAAAAGGGAACCATTCAATTATAGGAGTAGAAGAGCTCCCGAAGCAAAGAAGACTGCTGCTAACAGCCATAGTATCAGAAACGGATTGATGAATTTTATCTATAATACAAACAAGGGCTATTTTAAGATCTTGAGGGAATATTCCTGAA
>CAYWTE010000029.1:0-9240 GCA_964461145.1 uncultured Lactobacillales bacterium
TTATTTATTTTTTCGGCATATTCTAAAACTTCACATAAATAATCATCATTAATTTCCTCTCCGCTTAAAGTTATTCTTTCATTAAATTTCACTAAATGCGGAGAGGTGAAACTATTTACACTATAACCTGCCGTTTCTAATATGTTTTTTATAAAAGTTAGCGTTGAGCCTTTACCGTTTGTTCCTGCTATATGAATTATATTTTCTATATTATCTTGTGGATTGCCCAGTTTGTTAAGAAGCTCTTTTATTCTCGTTAAAGACAAATCTATAGATTTAGGATGAAGCTTTGTCAGCCTTTCTAATATAATTTTCGATTTCATTTTATTCTTGTGCTGCCTTAATTTTTATTACTTCTCCTGATGGAGTTTTGTTTATTAATATATCTATTATTTTCCCTATATTTTCCTTTAAATCTTTTCTGTGCGAGACTATATCTACCATTCCGTGCTCTAATAAATATTCTGCTTTTTGAAAATCATCAGGTAAAGATTTTTTAATTGTTTGTTCAATGACTCTTCTGCCGGCAAAACCTATTATAGCTTTTGGCTCGGCTATGTTAACATCGCCTAGCATTGCATATGAAGCTGAAACTCCCCCTGTTGTAGGGTCAGATAAAACGCTAATGTACGGCAAGCCTTTTTCTTTAACTTTTAAAACTGCGGTGGTGGTTTTTGTCATTTGCATTAAAGATAATATCCCCTCTTGCATTCTTGCCCCGCCTGAAGACGAAATTATTATTAATGCGGCTTCTTGTAAACAGGCTAATTCAGCTGCTGCAGAAATGCCTTCTCCTACCGCAGTGCCCATAGAACCTCCCATAAAACCAAAATCAAGTGCTGCTATAACGGCAGGAGTTCCATTAATTTTGCCATGAGCAACTATTATTGCATCTTCTTCGCCGGTTTTTTTTCGATATTCTTTTATTCTATCACTATACTTTTTTATATCTTTAAATTTTAAAGGGTCTTCTTCAACTTTTGGAAGTTGAACTTTTGAGAATTCTGAATTATCAAATAGTAATTCCATACGTTCTTTTGCGCCTATTCTAAAATGATATTCACAATGATGACAGACCTTTAGATTTTGTTCTAAAGTCCTTACAAATATCATATTATTACAATTCGGACATTTATCCCACATATTATCGGGAATATCTTTTACCGGCCCTACTAATTTTTGTAATTTAGGGCGAACATAATTTGTTAACCAATTCATTTAATAACTTCTCCTTGTTCGTTAACATTAATAATTTCGATTTCTTTTTTCAAATGAGGCATTGAAATGTTAAAATATAAAGCTCGTCTGTCTGTTCTGGCAAAATTGCTGTTTTTTACATTTGTTATTTCTATGCTTGGATGAGAATAAATATGATCATAAGGCAACCTTAAAAAAACGGGCATAAAACTAGGGTATGTAGATACTATTGAGCCCTTATAAAACATCTGGCTCTTTTCTTTTAATAAATATAAATCATCGTCCCAAGGAACAGTGTTTAAACTTGAGAGAAATATTACAGGGTTGTTTTGTGAATTAATAAAATTAATTAAGCTATTAATTTGAGAGCTTTCCTCATTTATTTGACCGAATAATATTAATAAAGGCCTGTTGTTTAATGTAAATTTAACAAGATTTACGTTTTTTTCCGGAGTTAAAGACAAAGTATCTATTATATCCCAGCTAATTTTTGAAGCTATTATTATGCCTTTTTCTTCCTGCTTTTCATTAAAATAAGGATATTCTTTTTTTAGGTTTTCTGCTAAATCATTTTTTGCATTAATTAATAATATAATATCAGGAGCCTCGTTTTTAATTTCTGCTTTTATTTTTTCATAATCAGGGCGCTTGCTTTTTGCATTATAAAACATAACTTTTGCTAAGACAGGAGCTTCAGTTTGTTTTTTCGGGAAAATTTTGATGCTGGAAGATATAAAAGCAATGTTTAAAAAGGCGAACAAAACTGCGGTTAAAAATGTTATAAATTTTAATTTATATAAAGCTATTCCTGAAATTAACAATAATATAAAAATATACTGAAACCTAAATTGTGCAAGCTTAGATAATGATTCGCTATAAGTTGAACCTAATGTTAATAGTGTTATCAGTCCGAAAAAAAACAATATACAGCTGAAAATCATATTTTCTCTTGAGTTTTTTTTCTTATTAGCTAAATACCCCATTTTGTCCCCATTTTTTTAATTACGTTTCTTAATAGCAACAACTTTTTGATATAATCCAAAAAAATATGTTTGTTTATACCAAATAAAATTTTTTGATAATTCTTTATCAGCAAAACTGCTAATTTCTTTTTGCCATAAACTTTCTGCAAAAGGTTCCATTATACGATTATAGATTTTTACAAACCAGCCTATTAAATTTAAATTTGACGGTTTATGATAATCTATAAAAATAACCTTACCCTCCGTGTTTAATTTTTCTAAAATCTCATTTATTATCCGGCTTTTTTTCTTGTCGGGCACCTCGTGTAAAAGCATAAACAAAATAGCAGCATCATATTTTTTTATTAAATCAATTTTTTCAGCATCTTTATGATAAACCTTAGCATATTTAAACTTTTTAAGTTTACCTGTCCACCTAATAACTTGTATAGGAGTTATGTCTATCAAATCAAAACAACCGTTATTACCTATCTTATAAACCGTTTTTAAGATCTGATTTCCATAAGTTGCGCCGGCTTGCAAAACATTATCACCTGAGGCAATTTCATCAGTACACGCTTTATTAAGCTTATTTGCATACCAAAACGATGTTAAATTAGCCATAAAACTATTATCAAAAAAAGCTATATTTTTTGGCTTTACATAAAGCCACTCATAAAGATTCTTCATATATCCGGGGAAAAGAACTTTCAAATCAATTTCTCCCGCTTTAGAAGATATAATTTTTGCTTTACCGCTCTTCTTGACCGTTAAATTAGTTAGCTTTGATTTTAAATAATCCTGTTTTTTCATAAATTTAATTTATTCGAAAAACTTTTATTTTTCAAGCACATAAATATTTAAAAACAAAGAAATGCTATTTTATTTATACATACCAGATGTTGTTGTTGCGTTTGCATAAATAGCTATATGTAGTATAAAAATAATTCTGTGGGTAACTGTGTTATCTTCTTACGAGGAAATGTTTTTGCGATATAATAAAAATGTTTTGGTGAGGTATTGTTTAAAATGAATGGTTTTGAATTAAAATTAGAGAATAAACTGCAGCAGTCTTTAATGATGACTCCGCAGTTAAAACAAGCTATTCGCTTACTGCAGCTTAATAATTTAGAGCTTAATGATGTTATTTCTCAAGAAATTTTAGAAAACCCTTTAATTGATTTTGAAGAAAACATCTTAAATAATTCAAAAGATTTAATTAACTCTAGTACTCACAATGAAAAAGCTTTGAGCGAATCGATAGAATCAGAGCCTCAAGAAACAAATTTTGATTCTATAGATGCAGAAAATTATCAAAATGCTTTTGATGATTTTGGCTCTGATAAATATGCTTCAAATTGTCGAAATTTTAATGAGGATTATAATTCTCCTTCAGATGTTATAGAAAAATGTACAGAAGAAAAACTCAATTTAAGAGAAAAATTAATAGCATCTTTTAATCTTGAGTTAAAAGATTTTTCAGAAAAGGCTATTGCTTGTATATTAATAGATGAGCTTGATGAAGCCGGATATTTTAGGGGTAACGTTGAAAAAATAGCCGTAAAATTAAATACTAATACTAATAAAATTTTATCCGTACTTGATAAGGTTAAAGAAATTGCTGAACCGGCAGGGCTTTTTGCCTCATCTTTAAAAGATTGTATATATTATCAGTTAAAAGCTAAAGATGAACTTGATGAAAGCGCAATTATTATCCTTGATAATTTGGAAATATTAGGCAGCAAAGATTTTGTTAAATTAAAAAAAATGACCAAATTAAGTGATGCCCAAATTGCTAAAACTATTGAAAAAATTAAAAGAACAGACCCCAAGCCTGCTGCAGGATTTGATATTTTTAACCCTATTATCACTCCTGATGTTATTGTTGAAAAAAATAAATCTGGCATTTTTAGCGTTAAACTAAACGAAGAAACCCTTCCTAAAGTTTTAATTAATCAAGGATATCTTAATTATCTTGAAACAACCTGCTTAAATAAAGATGCAAAAAGGTTTCTTGCAGAAAAACTCTCTGGTGCTAATTGGCTTATAAAAACTCTGCATCAGCGTTCTGTTAATATCTTAAAAGTTTCAGAAGAAATAGTTAAAGCTCAGCAAGATTTTTTCAATAAAGGCGTAGAGTACTTAAAGCCGATGATATTAATGGATATTGCTGAAAAAACTGAGCTGCACGAAAGTACTGTTAGCCGAATTACTTCTAACAAATATATTATGACGCAAAACGGAATGTTTGAACTTAAATTCTTTTTCTCGCAAAGGTTAACAGGCGCATACGGTACAAAAGAAATTTCTTCTTCTTCAGTTAAACATAAAATTGAAGCTATGATAAAAAATGAAGGAAAGGCCATTTTATCAGATGATAACATTGCAATTGCCTTAAATGCGCAAGGAGTAACGATTGCGAGAAGAACAGTTGCAAAATATCGAGAGTCTTTAGGAATACCTACTTCTGCGATTAGGAAAAAAACAAAAAGGGACTTTTCTGAAGTTAAAATATAATTTAAATATTGACTTATTTAGTTAGTTGCGATAATTAATTTTGTTCAAATAAACGCTTTATCTTAAGGGGATTTAATATGAATTTAAATATAACGGGCAAACAAATCACCGTTGGTCCAAGATTGAAAAAACACGTTGAAGAAAATTTAAAGAACAATGTCAGTAGATATTTTGCAGATGTTATTAAATCTAACGTTTCTTTCTCGAAAGAAGGTCCGTTAGTTAAAGTTGATCTTTCTGTTCACCCAGTAAAAGGGATAATGTTGAATAGTTCAGCAGAAGGCGTTGATGCTTATTCCGTATTTGATGAAGCTAACGATAAGCTTTCCACAAGATTACGCAGATATAAAAGAAGATTAACAGACAGCCGCAGCAAAATGGGAGTTAGTGAAGCTGTTAGCCTTGCTATTATTGCTCCGGAAATTAATGAAGATGAGCCTGAGCTTCCTGAAGAAACAGAAAATAATCACGCTATTATAGCTGAAATGGAATCCGAAGTTCCTCTTTGCTCTGTTAGCGGTGCAGTTATGCGTATGGACTTATCAGATACTAATGCTTTGTTGTTCAGAAACAGCGCAACTAATAACTTAAATATGGTTTATAGAAGAAAAGACGGCAATATTGGCTGGGTTGACCCTTCTCAAATTAAAAACAAATAATCTTTTTTATAAATTTCTTGCCGCTTTATGATAATTTTTGTTACATTAAAGCGGCTTTTGTTTTTTAAATTTAATAAAGGTTTTTTAAAATGGGCATTAATTTTCCTAACATATCTCCAAATTTAATAGATTTCGGCTTTATTGTAATAAGATGGTATGCTTTAGCTTATATCGGAGGAATATTATTAGGGTGGTGGTATGCAAAAAAATTAATAGCAAAATATTCCGAATTTTTAAATAAAGGCTTGGAGCCTAAATTTATTGATGATTATGTTACTTATGCCGTTTTAGGGATTATATTAGGGGGAAGAGCGGGCTACGTTTTCTTTTATAATCTGCCTTATTATATTGATAATTCTTTAGAAGCTTTTAAGGTCTGGGAAGGAGGAATGTCTTTTCACGGCGGGTTAATCGGGGTTATGCTGGCCTCGTTAATCTTTGTTATTAAATATAAAATAAACTTTTTTGCTTTTCTTGATGTTCAAGCTTGCGTTGCTCCTATTGGGTTATTTTTTGGCCGTATCGCTAATTTTATAAATGATGAGCTTTGGGGAAGGGTTGCCAATGTTCCTTGGGCGGTTAAGTTTCCTTCCGGAGGATACTTGCCAAGACATCCTTCGCAGTTATATGAAGCAGCATTAGAAGGCCTTGTTTTATTTGTTATTTTAATGATTTTGGTACGTTTTGCAAAAGTCCGCATTAAAACGGGAGTATTATCGGCATTTTTTGGTCTTTTTTATGGAATATTCAGATGTTTAACTGAAAAATACCGAGAACCGGACATTCAATTAGGCTTTTTATGGCAAGACTTAACAATGGGGCAAATCTTAAGCTTTACTATGATTTTCTTAAGCATTATTATTTTAAGCATAGCTTTGATAAAAGAAAAGAAAGCTTAATCAATTGGGATTAATTCTTCAAAGATCATATGATTATCAAGCCCGTCTATAATTGCTCCGTCAAATCCCAGCTCTATGAAAGCCTGAAAATATTTGCCTAAAACCTCTTTCCATTCTGGGTGCCAATACTGTGTAATTACGCTTTGACTGTTAACTTTTGAGAGGTATTTTAACCACGAAGGATTGCCGAGAGTCCAATTTTCGTGCCAAAAAGCATTACTATCCGTTATTTCTGAAAGATTCATATAACCAAAAACCAATCTTTTTGTTCCTATTCTTTTAAATTTTAGTTTATGAATATCTTCTTTTGAAAAGAAAATATTTTTGCTGAAAAACGGATTAATAATTATTATATCATCATTAGTTTCCCTCATATTATTAATCCAAACTTCTTTTTTTGAATATCCTTGAGGATTAAGCATAAACAGCATATTTTTTGCCATATTAAAGGATATTATGTTTTCAGAGTTGCTTAAAAAAGGCTCATCTTTAGGAATTATATCAAAAACATCTTTTTTTGTTGTATCAGCTGCTAAAACAACCTCTTCTTTTGCTGCATTTTCCAAAGCTTGCATTTTAAGATTTTCAGAATCGCAATGCTCAATACCTAAAATTTTAATTGTTTGCCTATCAAAAAAATCTTTTACTTTAGGCTCTAACTTATTGTTCTGACAAAAAACATTATTTAAAATTATCCCGTCTATAGCATTCAAATATTTTTTCCAAGAAGTTCCGATTAAAATATCGATATTATTGTCTTTATTTTCATCGACATCGTGGTTATCTGCAAAAATTTGCTGTAAAAGTTCAGCATCTTTAGAAAATATACCCTCTTTGTTTGCCATAACAATTGAATCGTATATTTTTTCCCATTTACCTTCGTATGTTAGATTTACGCCTTCTCTAACCAATATGCTAAAATTAGGATTAAAGTTTTTGGCATATTTTGATAAAGCTATAACAATGCTTCGAATTTCTTCACGATAATTCGGGACATCTTTTACCGGCAAATAGCTTCTGGATTCTAACAAGTCAAACTGCGGACGATTGCGAAGCTTTTCTTGCTCATCGGCTTTTAACGGTAATATTGCTAAAAAATATAAGCAAAAGATACAAAATATTTTATGTAATAACATCAGGTTCATTTTTCCCTATTCTTTCAGAAACTTCAGCAATATCAAGACCTATTTTTATAATATTTTGGAGAGCTTTTTGTGGATCTAGATTAATTTTTTGCAAATTTTTCTCATAATATTCAAAATAAATTCGAAGCGTTGCGCCATTAGTTCCTGTTCCTGATAGGCGATAAACTATCCTTGAGCCGTCAGTGAAAATTATTCTCACGCCTTGATTTTTTGTAACAGAAGCATCGACAGGGTCTTTGTATGAAAAATCATCAGCTGAAGCTACGGTGAATCCGCCGAATTCTAGATGGGCTATTTCTGACGTCATTAAGCGTAGACGATTGATTAGTTCTTCTGCAGTGTTTTTATCAACGCCTTCATAATCATAACGAGAATAAAAATTACGGCCGAATTTTTGCCAATGCTCATTTATAATTTCTGTAACAGATTTTTTGCTTTTAGCTATAATATTAAGCCAGCTTAAAACTGCCCACAGACCGTCTTTTTCTCTAATGTGATTAGCGCCCGTTCCAAAGCTTTCTTCCCCGCAAATTGTAACTAAATTTGCATCTAAAAGGTTGCCGAAGAATTTCCAACCGGTTGGCGTTTCAAAACAAGGAATGCTAAGCTCTCTGGCTACCACATCTGCTGCTTGTGATGTAGGCATTGAACGAGCGACTCCTTTAATTCCTGAAGCAAAAGCCGGTATTAATTTGTGGTTAGCAACAATTACTGCTAAAGAATCGTTAGGGTTAATAAAAATTCCTCGCCCTAAAATCATATTTCTATCGCCATCTCCGTCGGAAGCTGCCCCAAAATCTGTAGCTTCTTTTGAAAACATAAAATCTACTAAATTTTTTGCATAAACCAGATTAGGGTCAGGATGCCCGCCTCCAAAATCAGGCATTGGAATATAATTTACCACAGAGCCTTCTTTTGCACCTAATTCTTGCTCAAATATTTTTTTAGCATACGGGCCGGTTATAGCATTTAAGGCATCAAAACGAATGGTAAATCCTTTTGCAAACAAGGCTTTAATCGCATCAAAATCTATCAAATTTTTCATCATTTCAATATAATCGGAAGTACCGTCAAAAACTTCAACATACATTCCGCCTAATTTGCCGATGCCTAAGGTAGATATATCATAATTATCCGCCTCTAAAATTTTATACTCTTTAATTTTTTGCGATTCGGCAAAAATTTTATCAGTTATATTTTCCGGAGCGGGGCCTCCGTTTGTGGCATTATATTTTATTCCGAAATCTTCCGTTATCCCCCCCGGGTTATGTGATGCAGATAAAATTATCCCTCCGAATGTAGCATTTTTTCTTATAACACAAGACGCAGCAGGGGTTGATAAAAGGCCGTTTTTGGCGACCATAATTTTGCCGATACCGTTAGCAGCGGCTATTTTCAATATTGTTTGTATGGCTATGTCATTATAATATCTGCCGTCTCCACCTAAAACTATTGTTTTTCCTTTAATTTCTTCTAAAGCATTAAATACGGACTGAACAAAATTTTCTAAATAATTAGGCTGTAGAAAAGTTTTTACTTTTTTTCTTAACCCTGATGTCCCTAATTTTTGGTCATTAAAAGCCGTTGTTGATATTGTTTTGATGGTCATAATAAAAATCCCCTCTATCTTTATAAATTATTAAGATATATTTTTGTAAAAATATCGTCAACAATGAAGATATTAAGTGTTAATGAAAAAATTGTTTTAATCTTGTTTATGATATTATATGTTTTGTATTATGCGATTGATATATAAATACATTATACGCCAGTTATTTATTGGCATATTAATAACCACGTTAAGTTTGACAACGATTATATGGTTAACTCAATCTTTAAATTTAATAGAATTTATTGTAAA
>CAYWTE010000030.1:0-9130 GCA_964461145.1 uncultured Lactobacillales bacterium
TAAAGATAAAGAACAGCTTAAATCGGTTTTGCAAAAGGTTAAAAATCTTCCGCCACTGGTTTTTGCAGGCGAAGCTCGTTCTCTCAAAAAGAAATTAGCAGAAGTTGCTAAAGGAAAAGCTTTCCTTCTTCAAGGTGGCGATTGTGCGGAAAGCTTTGCTGAATTCCACGCTAAAAATATTCGCTCGATGTTTAGAATTTTATTGCAAATGGCAGTGATTCTTACTTATGGAGCCAGATGTCCCGTGGTTAAAGTGGGCCGTATAGCAGGGCAATTCGCTAAACCTCGCTCTAATCCTACTGAGGTGCAAAATGGCGTTGAACTTCCTTCATATTTAGGCGATTGCATTAATGAAGTTAATTTTGATGAAAAAGCAAGGCAGCATAATCCTTTAAAAATGATAGACGGATATAATCAAGCTGCGGCAACTCTTAATTTGCTCAGAGCTTTTGCAGGTGGAGGATTTGCGGATTTGAATAAAGTTCATCAATGGAATAAAGGCTTTATTAAAAATTCTAAGCAATGGGAAAAATATCAGATGTTTGCGGATAAAATTACCGATGCTTTGGAGTTTATGAAAGCTTGCGGAATTACTTCTGAAAGTGTGCCGCAAATACAGTCTACGGATTTTTATACTTCTCACGAAGCATTACTCCTCCCGTTTGAAGAGGCTATGGTTAGGGTCGATTCTTCAACAGGCGATTGGTATGATACGTCAGCTCATATGCTTTGGATAGGAGATAGGACAAGGCAGGTTGACGGTGCTCATGTTGAGTTCTTAAGAGGAATTGAAAATCCTCTTGCTTTCAAGGCAGGGCCAACTTCCGTTCCTGATGATTTGATTAAAATGATAGATATTCTTAATCCTTTAAATGAACCGGGGAGAATTACTATAATTGCCAGAATGGGTGCAGGCAAGGTTGAAAAATATTTGCCCGAATTGGTGCGTTCGGTTAAAAGAGAAGGCAAAGAAGTTGTTTGGTCGTGCGACCCGATGCACGGTAATACTATTAAAGCTTCAAACGGTTATAAAACCAGAAAATTTGATGATATTTTAACCGAAGTTAAAGAATTCTTTAATGTTCACGAGGCGCAAGGAACTTATGCCGGCGGGGTGCATTTTGAAATGACAGGCCAAGATGTTACCGAATGTATCGGCGGGGGGGCAAAAATCGATGAAAATGATTTGTCGCAAAGATATCATACTCATTGCGATCCAAGGCTTAATGCTTCTCAGGCTTTAGAGCTCGCGTTTTTAATCGCTGAGGAGCTTAATAAATTAAAACGTAATTAAAAGGAGTTGGTTTTATGACTAAAAATAAAAAAATTTGTATCGGTAATGGTTGCTCCTTGGATAATGATGATATTAAAAATTATACCGATAAATATTTTACTAAAACTCGGCAGATTATTGAAAAATATGGAGATGTGAAAGTAAAATATGCCGTTTTTATGCGAAGACCTGTTATTTTTGCTCCTAAAATTGCCGTTTCTTGGCTCGAAGAAATTGCAAAAGCTCGTAAAATTAAAATTGATATTAATCTTCTTTATAAAGAAGGAGACTGGGTCGGTGCAGGAGAGCCGATGATTACTTATGAAGGCGCTTTTTCTCAATTAGTCGAATTAGAAACTTTATTCTTACAAAAACTCGGGGCTCCTTGTGTCGCTGCTTATAATGCTTTCGAGATGTCTTGTGAGCTTCCTAAAACCGCTTTTATTGCTATGGACGCAAGGCATTGTGCAGGCGTGGAAATGTCTGAAATGATGAGTTATGCCGCTTCCGTCGGTTCAAATAAGGCTAAAGCCGAATACGGGGCTAAAGGGTTTGTCGGTAATGCTAATGATTTTTCTGCTCATTATTTTGGGGCGGCTCAAGGTTTAGGGACAATGCCTCACGCTCTTATCGGATATGCGACTTCTACTCTTAAAGCGGCCAAGATGTTTTATGATACTTTTCCTACCGAAAATTTAGTGGTTTTGGTTGATTATTTCGGTAAAGAAATCACTGATTCTCTACAAGTTTGCAAACATTTTAAATCTCTTGCAGATGAAGGTAAACTTGCTCTTAGAATCGATACTCACGGAGGGAGGTTTATTGAAGGTTTAGATACTGAAAATTCTTATAAAATATTAAATAGGTATGCCCCTGATGCTATTAAAAAATATCGATTAGAAAGTGAATTGCGCCATCTTATAGGAACAGGCGTTACTGCTGCCGCAGTTTGGCATTTGCGCGAAAATCTTGATAGAAACGGATTCGATAAGGTTAAAATTATTGTTTCTTCAGGATTCGATACGCAAAAATGTAAAATTATGGCTATCGCTCACGCTCCTATCGATTTTATTGGCACAGGCTCGTATTTGCCGAAAAACTGGATTGAAACTTATGCAACTGCCGATATTATAGAATATAACGGTAAAAATGCCGTAAAAGTCGGAAGAGAATTTTTAATTAAAATTAATTCTTAATTTTTAATTTTAAAAAAAGGAGCTGAAATGAAAAAAATATTCGTTTTATGTTTTTTTATTTCCTTTTTTCTAAATTTTAGTAAAGTTTTAGCTGAAAATATGGCCGATTCAAAAAATAGTTTTTATGTGGCGGCTGTTAAATTTTATAACGGAAAAGAAAATGATAATTTAAATAAGGTTATAAAAAATATATTTTCTCAAGAAAATCATTATATTTTTTGTTGTACGGAAAAGGAAAGTAATGCTGATTATGTCCTTTATCCTAAGGTTAGTAAAATTCAAATAAAAAAAGAAAAAAATAATCCCAGAATCTTAGAAATAATGCTGACAATCGAACAAAAAAATAATAAAACTAATTCTGCATTCGCTCAATCTCAGCAGGCGTTTAAAATAATAGATAATCCTCAAGATGATCAAAAAATAGTGAAGGATATGTTGGAAAAATCCTTTTTGAATATAGCTAAGTTAATATATACTCAAATGATAAATAAATTCGAAACATTAAAACAAAATAAGCAGGAATGAGATTTTTATGAAATTTCTTAAAAGTAAATTGTTTATAATAACTTTTATTCTTATCGTAATTATTCCTACGATTTTTGGTGGGGCGCTGCTTTCTATTCCAGCAGCCAGAAAAGCTATCGTTGCAAGAATTATGGCCGTTAAACTTGGGGCAGATTATGTTAAATTCGATAAAATATCCTTAAAACAATTAAATATTAAAAATTTAAATGTAAAATGGAATCTTTTCGAAATATCAGCAGATGAAATTTTTATTCCAGCCCTTTTTGAGGGAGGGGCTCCTATTGATAAGTTTTCTGGGTTTGAATATAAAAATCTTAAAGGCGTTTTTGCGGAACAAATAAAATTTAAAATTAATGATTTTAAAGTCGAAAAACAGCAAATTACTAAAAAAATATTCAAAATTAACGCCGAGCTTGATATTAATAATAATAAAGTTTATTTGAATGCCGAATATGATAAAGATAAAAATTTATCTGTTAGTCTTAAAGGCGATGATATTGATTTCGATTTTTCCGGAGTATTTAAAGATGATAATTTAATTTTTGGAAAAACACAGGCCGATTTTTCAAAAAATCTAAATATTTCTAAGTGGTTTAGCGTTATATTTAATAAAAATGAGCCAGAAGCAGTATCGTTTGCTTCCGAATCTAAAATTGAAAATAAAATTTTGAATATTAAAAATGCTCAGCTTAATTGCGGAGAAAACTTTGCTCTCGTTGATGTTAAAATTGATTTTGGATTTATAATTCCTAAAATTGAGGCCGCAATAAAATTTGATAATGAATTCGATTTTGACAATATAATTCCCGATTTTAATTCTAAAGATAAAAAATCAATATTAAATAGTATAAAAAATATTGCGGATAATAAATTTACCTTAAATCTAAAAGTTAAGGCGGATAACGCTTTTTTAAAAGAACATAAAGCTGAAAATGTAGAATTATATGCAGATATTGGAAATCGTGGATTGATGTTCTATCAAATAAGTGCTAATAATTTATTCCTTAAACAATATGGTATGCTCGATAAAGTTATCGCTGTTCTCGATGTGCCCTCCTTAGATATGCCTGCTAAGCTCGAAGCCGTTATTGAAAAAGATTCTGAACAACTTTTAGCAGATGTGATTATTCCTTCTTTTGATGATTTATATAATAAAAAAGACGGGAATATGAAGCTTAAAGCCGATATTGTTACTGCAGGAACTGAAATCGGGGTTGATGCAGATATTAATAATCAATTGGCGTTTGAAAATATTAATGTTAATGCTAATTTTATAGGATTTAGGGATGTTTTGGCTAAGTGGTTTGATATTGTTATTCCTGAAAAATTTAATCAGGAAGCGTTTAAAGATGTTAAATTAATCGCCGATATTAATCTTAAAAATAAAAAAATAACTTCCACAGTTAATATAGATAAAATTTTGGCGCAAACAAATTTTATTTTTGTTGATGATAAACTAAGCGGAAATTTAAATATAAAAAATCTTAATCTTAATAAATATAAAGGTCTTTTTTTACTCGAATCTCTTGAAACCGTTACTGCTGAGATTATGGATAAAAATTTATTCGATATTTTTGATAAATTCGGGGCTCTTAATTTAGCCGTTTTGATGGAAAATGTTACTTTTGTGAATTATCCCGAAATTAAAAATTTTAATATTAATATTAATTCTACGGAGGCAAAAAAATATAAAATAACAGGAAATGCAAGTCTTGAAAAAGATAATAATGTTCAAATAAATGGTGAAAAAATAGCGAATAAATTAATTATAGATACTAATTTTAATAATGTTTCCGCAAAAAGTATTTTAAATAAAATTTCTAACTTTAATAAAGGCGAAATATCAGGAGAAGTAAGCGGGAACGTTAATCTTAATCTAAATGCAGAAAATTTTAACTCTTTAATTAAAGATTATTATATAAAACAAGATATTAATATTAAAAATTTTACTGTTAAAATTCCTCTTAAAGCTAAAATTTTGGGTGAAAATAATTTTCTTCCAGGTATGTATGCTGATGAAAATAATAAAAAAAATACTGAAAAAGGAATAATTCATTTTAATGCGGAGTTGAAAAATAATAATAAAAAATTTAAAATAGTGTGGTTTGATTTAGATAATAATAAAAAATTTAATTCCGATTTTATAATAAAACAAAATGAAGATCAAAATATCGAAATCGTCGGATTTTCGGATTATTTCAATGTTAAGGGCATTAATTTCTTTGGAAATTATGATGATGAAAAATTATCGCTTAATTTTAATTTGCAAAATTTACCGCTTAAAAATATTGCTTCATTGAAGCAAGCAGAAGGAATTCTTAATGCTAAAGCGCAATTTGTAGGTTCTCAATCTTTATATGGGCTTAGGGTTGATGCTCAATTAAAAGATTTTCAAGTGCCGCAAATTAAAAATATTTATAAAACTGATAATATTGATTTTACTTTCAAAATGTTGCCTAAAGATGATGTTACATTGTTTAATCTTAATGCAAATCTTAATAAAAAGCACTTGATGACAGCTAATGCTAAATTATCACCAAAAGATCTAAAAATCCTTCTTAAAACAGAGCAAATAAATTTAGATGAAATTAATTTAGAAAGTATAAGCGGTTTTAATATAAAAGGAAAAGCTTCTTTAGATATGGCGCTTTATGGGGAGTATCAAAATCCTGTGGTTTGGTGGGTCATTAATCCTTATGACGCTTCCGTTAATCATAATAATTGGTCAGAAGTTCCTATAAATCTAGGAGGTTTTAAGGGAAGAATTAATCTTGATGATGATTTTAATATTAAAAATTTTGTAACCGATTTTACTCTCGATAATAACGAATTTAGAGCTTATCTTGAAAAAAATACTAAAAAGAAAAATGAGCTTAAAATAGCTCTTAAAGATAAAGTTTCTTTAGCAGGAGTTTCAAGAATACTGCCGCTTAAAAATCTTTCTGAAAATATGGCGAGAAATGTTCAATCTCAATTTAAATTCGGTGACCTTAAAAAACTTAATGTATTCTCTTCTTGCGATGGAAATAATTTTAATCAATGTTTGATGAATATTTTTAATATAAAAGAAATTAAAGGCGATTTTTTGCTCGAAAATATGAAAGTGTTTATGATATACGGGGCAAATCCTTTAAATGTTAATCAATTAATCGGTAAAATTGAAAACGGAGAGCTGACTTTAACTGTAAATAATTTAAATAATGATAATAATAATGAAAATAATACCATTAATAAAGGTGAACTTGTAATAAAAAATCTTAATCAAAGCAATGCTTATATAAAATCAAATATTTCTTTAAATGTTGAGCCTTCAGAGCTTAATGATAATTTGCAGGCAATGCTTGAAGGTAAATCCTTAAATTTAAAAGAAATATTAAATAATTTTGATTTTAGAAAAGGAAAGGCAGGCGTAAATCTTGATACCGAATATTATTTCGAAAATGATAATTATAAAATAAACTTTCTAACTAAATTTAGTAATACAAACCTTTATATGCCTAATCTTGGAGAAACTAAAGCTGAAAATATTTTCGCTCAAGGCAAGATAATAAAAGATAAAAATATTAATTTTTTACTCGATAATTTTGAGGTCAATTCTAAAGATTATAATTTTAAATCTAAAGCTTCTTTAATTTTGAATAATGAGCAAAATCCTTTTTCTTTTGAAGGTGATTTAGGGTTAAAAGATTCTCAGTTGCTTAAAATAAAAGAAGAATTAGGGATAAATATTTCAGGGTCTTATCTTAATCTTAATTTTGCAAAAAAAGGCAACCTCCTTGGCGAAAAGGCTTTTGGAGATTTTATCGTTGATGCCGGTAAGAATACTATTGATATTAATTCTCCAAAATATATGCTGCTTAAAAATTCTGATGAAAAAATGATAATTAAAGGAAATTATTATAATAATGAAAATGAAGATGTTTTGGTTTTGAAAAATGTATCCGTTAATATTAATGATGCGGACATTATAACAAATGCTAATATAGATTTTAATCAGTGGAATATCCAAGGTAATGCGGAAATATCCCAAATTAATGCAGTTTGGCTTAATTCTCGCTTTAATAATATTATACCTGAGGTTAAAGGCGGAACATTAAGCGGAAATTTAAATATTGATAATATAGATGAGTGGATTTTTGATCTCGATTTTAATGATATAGTTTCTGATAAGTTTAATCCAAATTCAAAAATAAATCTTAATGCTCAAATTGAAAAGGGAAATGTCGATTTTAATGGAGATATTTCAAATATTTCTCAAGAAATTAATAAAGCTAAAATTTCTGGCAAAATAGAAAATGCTTTTTATGATGATATTTTCTATAAAATTAAAATTAATGTGCCTGAAATTAATAATAATAAAATTAATAAAGAAGCTTCAAACCTTAATGATTGGATTGAAAAAACTTATTTAATGGCAATGGGTAAAGAAAAAATAAAACTTCCAAAGGGTAAGGGGGAAATTGATTTTATAGCTGCAAATATAAATACTAAAGAAGGCTGCAATCAATGCTCTGCAGTTTCAAATTTAAACTGGAGCGATAAAAAAATAAATCTTAATTTTAGGCTTAAAGATAATCTTGAAAAAATAAAAGCAAACCTCAATTTTATTATAAATAATAAAGAAAATAGTTCAGAAGCCTTTTTAAATGTTGAAAATAATGATTTTGATATGCCCTTAATAATAGGAAGCGTTTTTGATAAAACTAATATAAAAATTCAAGGGCTTGAAAGTTTTAAATCTAATTTGTTTTGGGATTATAACGATTTTGATAAGACTCTCGAAGGAACGTTTAGTTTTAATAAAATTTTTTATAATCCTAATGAAAAAGATATTGCATCATATTTAATTCGGGGGCTTAAATTGCAGTCGAATGCTAATAAATTCTTAACAGTAAAAGGAGAAATCGAAGATAATAAAATATACTTAAGCCCTTATTTTATAACTGATAAAAATGATTTAATAATGGGAGATGCAAGCTTTAATTTAAATGGGGAAAATGCTTCAGGTTATGTTATTAAAGGACCTATTGAAGATTATAAAAACGGAAATGTTAGAAAATTAATGGATACAGGCTGCGTAATAGAAAAAAATATTTTTGATATCTCGTGCGAAAAAGAAATTTCTATCTTTTCTTACGCAAAAATTAATAGAGCGGTTAAAGATAATATTAAGCAAATTAACGATTTTGAACATTTTTTTACCGGCGAATCGAAGTAAATAAAAATTTTCCCCATTTTCTAGTCAAGAACATAAAACATTTATGGTAAAACTAATTTTGTGATATCCTTATAAAATAATCAGAAGGCTATTTACAAAATTTAAATAATTGCTAATATACAATATATAGTGTTTATAAAGCAGTTATTATACTAGTAATAGCTTTTAATGGAAAAAGGTATGGGGAATATGTTGATGTTGGAGAATCGTTAAATAAACTTAAGGAAATATAATAATTATGAATAATATAAAAGCAGAAGCTAACTTAAATAATGAAAAAAGAGAAGAAAATCTCAATATTTTGAAAGTCAAAAAAAGAAACGGAGAAAAGGTTGCATTTGACCAAAATAAGATTCGTTTTGCAATAGAAAGAGCCGGAGAGGCAACTTCAGAATTCGGGGCAGATGAGGCGTGGCTCCTTACTGCTCAAGTCTTAAAGGTTTTAAAACATAAATTTAACAAAAAGACTCCAGAAATTGAACAAATTCAAGATATTGTTGAGCAGGTTTTAATATCGTCTAATTATTTTGAAACAGCTAAAGCTTACATTATTTATCGTCAACAGAGAGGGACTTTAAGAGCAGATAATCAAACGCTAGTTGATGTTGTTGCATCAGTTAACGAGTACTTAAACAAGGCAGACTGGCGAGTCAATGCAAATGCAAATCAGGGATATTCTTTAGGCGGGTTGATTCTTAATGTTTCCGGTAAGGTTATTGCAAATTATTGGCTTAGCCACGTTTATTCTCCGGAAATAGGGGAAGCTCATCGAGCTGGAGACTTGCATATTCACGATTTGGATATGCTTTCGGGATATTGTGCAGGTTGGTCTTTAAAAACGCTGCTTAATGAGGGTTTTAACGGAGTCCCGGGGAAAATTGAAGCTGCTGCTCCAAAACATCTTTCTAGCGCAGTAGG
>CAYWTE010000031.1:0-1393 GCA_964461145.1 uncultured Lactobacillales bacterium
AATGCTGACACAATTCATAAACTCTACTTAAATCGTGCAAGCCTGATGGGGTTGGCTCGGTTACAATCACCGCTAAATCAGTCCCCGAAAGAGAGGCGATTACCGGACAGCCAATGCCGGGGCTGCCGTCACATAAAATTAAATCGGCGCTAATATTCTTTGCCAATTCTTTGGCTTTTTTCCTGAGCAGAGAAACTAATAATCCTGAGTTTTCTTGCCCTGGAAAAAGCTCGGCGTGAATAAACGTTGCTAATCTCGTTTTTGACTGATACCATCTGCCGCAATGCCTACTCGGAAAGTCAATCGCCTTGCTCGGGCAAAACTCTACACATACCCCACAACCTTCGCATTTTATCGGGTCAACATTAAACACGCCGCTATTTTCGGTTATGGCTGAAAACTGACATAGCGTTTGGCAATACCCGCAACTTGTACATTTATCATTATCAATTACTGCCTCATTGCCGGAAATAAAATCTTCTGACATTTCAACTCGCGGGGTTAATAAAATATGCAAATCTGCCGCATCAACATCTAAATCACAAATGATATGATTTTTAGCTAAACTTGCAAAGGCTCCCGTTAAGGAAGTTTTCCCCGTTCCGCCTTTGCCGCTGATTATAGTTATCTCACGCATAGGATTTTATCTCCCTTGCCAATAACTCAAAAATCTTTTTATATTCAGGAGATATTTGAGATATAACTTTACCTTCAGAGTATGCTGATGCTATTTTCTTATCAAACGGAATTTTTGCTAATATAGGTAAATTTGCCAACATACAATAATCATAAACCGAATCATCGCCAAGTCCTGCCCTATTAACAATTACTCCCATCGGCTTATTTAGCGGCTTAAAAGCATCTACCACTAACTTTAAGTCATTAACGCCAAAAGGGGTCGGCTCGGTTACTAAAGCTATAAAATCGCTATCCATTACCGCATTTATGGCGGGGCAACTCGTCCCCGGTGGTGAATCAATCAACATATCGTAATTAAAATCGGGAAGTATTTTTAAGATTTGCTTTTTAACCTCACGCATCAACGGAGGGGACATTGCCTCGCCAACCCTTAGTTTACCCATTATAAAATCAATATTATTCGATGATTTGCCCCATAAAATTTCGCCTAAGTCCCTTTTGCCTTCCAGCAAGGCTCCTTTGGGACATACCCTAAAACAACCTCCGCAAGCGTGGCACATTTCAGGGAATATTAATAATATCCCTGCCATTAAACTTAAAGCCTTAAACTTACAAAATTCCGCACACCTGCCGCAAGCATCGCATTTATTACTATCTAAAACCGGCACAACGGCTTCAGCTTTTATGCTGCCGGTTATTTCAGGCTTTAAGAATAAATGCAGGTTAGGCTCTTCAACATCTAAATCAACCGCCA
>CAYWTE010000031.1:1403-3655 GCA_964461145.1 uncultured Lactobacillales bacterium
GGCTATCTTCATTATTCCTCCTAACTTTTTGTCATGCTGAATTCATTTCAGCATCCATTCTTTTTTTCAGATGGATCCTGAAAAAAGTTCAGGATGACAATTTTTTAATTTTCTGCCTTAAATTTATTAATAGCCTCTCTTACTGAAAGACCGTCAAAACCTTGGGCAAATGTTATACCGGCTGCTGATAAAGCCGCAGCAGCTTTGGGTCCGACTGAGCCGGTTAAAACTACTCCTACCCCCGTTTTTGCTATCATCTCAGCAGTTTGAATACCTGCTCCGCTGCCCATTTCATTAACTTTGGAATTATCAATATGAGAAAACTCCATTGTGTCAGAATTTACAATTAAGAAACTGCCGGCTCTGCCAAATCTAGGATCTACTTTAGCTTCTAAATTATTCCCCATACAACTTACCGCTATCTTTTGCATATTTATATCTCCTTTATTCACTAAACTTGATTGAAATCCTAACCCTCTACCTAAACCCAGACCTCTGCCTAGACCTAAACCTTGACCGCCACAGCCTCTGCCTAATCCACCTTGCCCTCTACCTTGCCCTAATCCTCTACCTCTTTGCATGATAATATCCTCCTCATGAATAAAGTTGCCACCTTGAATACTTAAAGCCCAACCGTTAATTAAAGCAGTTGAAACGATTTTATGAGCCTCTGCCAAAAGCCTTGAAAATGTAGGGCGAGAGATTTCCATTAGTTTTGCCGCCTCGGTATGCTCTAACCCGTCTACGTCCGCTAAACGCAATGCCTCCAGACCATCAACGGAAAGTGTTGCCATTTTAAGATTACACGCCGAAATACCGACAGGCTTATAAATTTCTGCTACCGGCTGATTACTTATTATTCGACATTTCCTTGGTCTTACCATATTTTACCTCGAGTCATTATGAACTTATGCTCATAATGTAATCCTTATTTTTTATAAAATCAAGAGTTTTTTTTAATGCAGGAACAACAGTAAATTTTTTAAATTTAAGCGGCTTGGATATCAAATTTTGTTATAACAGCAAATTTAATAATATAATTTTTCAATATTCAAAGAATAAGATGCTAACAAGTGAATGAAACGAATTACAATCTTAAAAACAGCACGGGGTAAAAATTACCCCAAGTTTTCATTTAATATTAATAAAGATAAAGCAGAAATAAAAAATGCCAATACAAAATAGAGGATGAATACTCCACGTTGAGCATCGGTATCTATACTTGCCAATAAAATTATAAACATAAATATAATTATCCCGAATGGTATAATAAAAAACCAATTCCATCCCCAAAATGTAAATATTCCAAGGATAATTGCGGATAATGGTAATAGAGCCAAAAATGTTATCACTATTCCAAATACGATCCAAGCAACAAAAGTAGCTAAAGAAATTAAAGCATCAAGAATTCTTGCCATTTTCATCCCCTCCGAAGGAGAAGTTTTACCAGAGGGCCGCCATAATAGTAATTTCCAGTCAAATCAACAACTCCATTGAAGTTTAAAGTAGATGTTCTACTAAACAGTCCATGTGAATATACGGAGCCTGATCCAGTAAAAGCCAAGCTTTCAATCCGATAGTCTTTTTGGCTTTCCCGAGCATAAATTTCGGAACCATTTATGACTATGAAGCCTCTTTGCAATAGATAGTTGAGATAAAGGCTTGGATTTTCAATGATCATTCTGGAACCATTTTCTGTCCCGATAACGTACGGGGCATTTATGAGCTTACCTTCTATGTAATCGTTAATACGATATCTATTGCAATGGTTACAGGTTCTAATAGAAAATATTTATGGATACTTTCAAGAAAATCTAGCTTAGAAGAAGAAGTATTAACAAAATTAATCAATAAAGCAAATACTCTTGGTTTTAAAACAGATGAGCTTATAAAAGTTAAACACAATGAGCCTAAAAAATGTTTTTAACCATTATCTTCTAATAAAAGTTTTAACTAGCTGCAAATTTTCCCATCAAATAATCATTGCAATTAGAGCTTATGCATTAAAGGGACAATAAGCAAATTAATTTGTTTTAGAATTATTAATATCAAAAAACTGAGCTACATATTGTTTGGTTATATTATCAGAATTATGAACATTCTCTAAAGCTCTTTCTACTTTTTCTTCATTAAAAATCTCGCTTAACATATTTGGATATTTATCCCAGATTGCTTTTTTGTAGCTGGGTAAAAATAAGTAAGCCCAAAAGCCTAAGTTTAATTCAGAAATAATTCTTATTAATCTTCAATTG
>CAYWTE010000031.1:3665-6032 GCA_964461145.1 uncultured Lactobacillales bacterium
TTTTATCATACTGTAAATCATATTGTGCATTTTGGCAGGCTTTAATAACTCATTATCTAAACAAAGCAGCGAGCCATAATGAAATATTTTATTCCGATAAATTCTTACGCGATTAATTCTTGCCGCTGGGGTAATGTTTTTAAAGTTTATAACAAATATCTGATTAATCTTCAATTGTTTTATCTTCCTATTATATTGTAGTTATGCTTGCGTTTATATCAAAAATGAGAAACAATTATCTCGGTTTTTATTGTTAAAGGAACTTTATAAATGGAAAGCAAAATAACCCATTGGTATAAATTACAAATTCAAGATGTGCTTGATAAACTTCAGACATCAAAATCAGGATTAAGCGATGAACAAGCTAAAGAGCGGTTATTAAAATACGGCAAAAATGCCCTGCCCGATAAACAGCAAGTATCTTTAATTAAAGTTATTATTAGTCAGTTATTAAATCCGCTGATTTATATCCTTATGTTCGCCGCCTTTTTCGCTGCTATTACCGGAGATATTCAAGACAGCGTTTTTATCGTCATTATTATAACTATAAACACTATTATCGGCACTGTTCAGGAATATAAGGCGGAGAGAAGCTCGGAATCTTTGCAGTCGATGCTTAAAATTCATACATCCGTTTTGAGGAATAATCATATAAAAAAGATTACTTCCGAAGAACTCGTCCCTGGAGATATTGTCGTTTTAGAATCAGGGGATAAAGTACCTGCTGATATACTCCTAATTCAAGAAAATGATTTAAATATTGATGAGTCTTTGTTAACCGGAGAATCTGTTGCTATCAAAAAAGAAGTTGGGATTTACTCTGAGGATAAAGACTTAGCAGACCGGAAAAATATGTTGTTTGCCGGCTCAACCGTTGTTTCCGGCAGAGCTGTCGGGATAATCGTTGAAACCGCCCTTAAAACCGAGTTAGGTAAAATCGCCTCGGCAATCAGCAATGTTGAAACCGCCAAGGCTCCTTTAATGATAAGGATGGAGAAATTCTCAAAGCATATCAGCATAATTGTAATTATTGTCTGCTTTTTCTTAATTATTGTTGAATACTTACAGGGAAATCCTTTGCAAGACGTGATATTTCTGGCTATTGCTTTGGCGGTTTCCGCTGTTCCTGAAGATTTACCGGCAGCCATTAGTGTCGCTTTATCAGTCGGGATGTCAAAAATGGTCAAGAAAAATGTCATCATCAAAAAGCTCACTGCTGTTGAAGGGTTAGGAAGCTGCACCACTATCGCTAGCGATAAAACCGGCACTTTAACTCTTAATCGTCAGACGGCTAAATTGCTCTCCTTTATTGACGGAGAGGAGTTTAATGTAACAGGGGAAGGATATTCAGGCGAAGGGCAAATCTTAAATCAATTCGGCGAGATTATAGATGACAGCAATATGCTTAAAAATCTAATTTATCCGGCAGTAATTGCTAACGAAGCAGCGCTTTACAAAGAAAATAACGAGTGGTTATCTAACGGCGATGCTGTAGATATCGGTATGCTTGCGCTTACTTATAAAATCGGGAAATCACCTCAAGAAATTACCGGAAATACCACAACTTTATTAGAAATACCTTATGAATCGGAAAAAGGCTATTCGGCAAAGTTTTATGAGCAGGAAGGCTCTGCTAATATCGCTGTTAAAGGAGCATCAGAAGTTATCTTAGAGTTTTGCTCTAATATGCTTTATGAGGGCAAAATTATTCCGCTTGATAAGGGGAAAATTAACTCCAAAGTCTTAGCCCTTGCTGAAAGAGGCTACCGCGTAATCGGCATAGCTTCAGGTGAGTTTGATAAAAATATAATTGATAAATACAAAAATGAGCATCCTGATAAGTTAACTTTTATGGGCTTTGTTTGCCTTATCGACCCCTTGCGTCCCGATGCTATAGACGCCGTTAAAATAACCAAGCAGGCGGGCATAAAAACCATAATGATAACCGGCGATCACCCCGCCACCGCTTTTGCTATCGGCTCTGAGCTTGGCATTGCCGACAGTAAAGCTCAAGTCATTACAGGAAAAGAAATGATTGAAATGGAAAAAGATAAATTAACTCAAATCATTGATGATATTACAATCTTTGCCAGAGTAACTCCTATCCAAAAACTCGAAATTGTTACAATCCTGCACGATAAGGGACATTTTATAGCCGTTACCGGAGATGGGGTTAACGATGCCCCTGCTTTAAAAAAAGCTAATATCAGCGTCGCTATGGGTTCGGGAACCGATGTCGCTAAAGATGTTTCCTCAATGATTGTTTTAGATGATAAATTTTCCTCAATCGTTGCCGGAGTTGAGGAAGGACGCTACACTTATGATAATATCCGCAAGGTCATTTATCTCTTGATTTCAACCGGTGCG
>CAYWTE010000031.1:6042-9027 GCA_964461145.1 uncultured Lactobacillales bacterium
CAGAGATTTTGTTGTTTGTCTTTGCCTTAATTCTTGGACTGCCTAACCCGCTAATCGCCGTTCAGCTTTTATGGCTTAACTTAGTTACTAACGGCATCCAAAGTATCGCTTTGTCTTTCGAAAAAGGCGAGAAGGAAGCTATGAAAAGACCTCCCAGAAATCCTAATGAAGGAGTCTTTAACAGCTTAATGATAAAACAAGTTATTATTTCAGGATTTGTTATGTCTTTTGGCTGCATTGTTTTGTGGAAATATCTGCAAAATCTTGGCTTGCCTGAAGCAGAAATCAGAAATTCAGTGTTACTGCTTATGGTAGTGTTTGAAAATGTTCATATTTTCAATTGCCGCTCAGAACATAAATCTGCTTTTAAAATCCCGCTTAAAAATAATTTCACGTTGATATTCGCAATTTTAGCTGCGTTTGGAGTACATCTTGCTGCTATGTATATTCCAATTATGCAAAAAATATTAGATGTTCAGCCGGTAGATATGAAAACATTATTACTAACCTTTAGCGGCGCATTATCATTACTTTTAGTAATGGAAATATTTAAACTGATAAATAATCACTCTTTACAACGCTAATTACGAGTAAGGAAGTGTTGTAGGGGGAATCTTTCTAAGTGATTTAGCGTAACTGGCTAACTTGTAAAGATTTTTATCTTGATTTTTGGGAGGATTTTAATATACTGCCTCCGTAATGCAAAAAAGAAATGTTATTATTATTGAAGATGAAGAAGATATTGCTGAGCTTATCAGTTATCAGCTAGAAAAAAACGCCTTTAAGACTAAATGTTGCTTTACTGCCAAAGATGGGCTTGCTCTCATTAATTCCAATCCTCCCGATTTACTTTTGCTTGATTTAATGCTGCCGGATAAGGGCGGATATGAGGTTTGCAGGATTATTCGTGAGAACCCAAAGCTTAACATCAAAAAGCTCCCCATTATTATGCTGACTGCTAAAGCTGATGATTTTGATGTCGCTCTTGGTTTAGAGCTTGGGGCAGATGATTATATCGTCAAGCCGTTTAATCCTAAAGTCCTCATTTCTCGAATTAATGCAGTTTTGCGGCGATATAATAATGATGAAGTAAAGTCCGAAAATCACCTGCCGCAAAAAACTATTTTTATTGATGACTTGCAGATTAATCCTAGCAAACGTGAAGTTTTGCTTGGTTCTGAGAGTATTAAACTTACCGAAACCGAATTTAAGCTGTTATATCTTTTATCTAGCCGCCCTGGCTTAATATTTAGCCGCGAGCAAATTATTGATGCGGTTCGCTCTGATGGGGCTTATATTACTGACCGAGCGGTTGACGTGCAAGTTACCGGACTTCGCAAGAAACTAGGCGACAAAGCTGATTTAATCGAAACAGTGCGTGGGGTTGGTTATAAGTTTAAGGATAAAAATTGAGCAAGCAAGCCGAAGAAATCGAAAAAATTAAAAAGCTCGAGAAAATCAGAAAAGATTTCGTTTCCAATGTTTCGCATGAGCTTAATACGCCCTTGACTGCCATTTTGAGTGCGGCAGAAATCTTGAGTGATGAGCTTAAAGATAAACAGAATAAGCACTTTGTAGATATTATTATCCGCCAGTCAAAGCGGATGCAGGCTCTTGTTACCGACCTCTTGTTACTCAGCAAACTTGAAGCCGATGAGTATCGTCAAAACATAACTTTTATGCCAGTGAGCTTAAAAGATATATTGTTGGAAAGTTATGAGGCGTGTCTGCCTGATGCGAATAAGAGGGGCGTGCCGATAAATATTAAATGCCTATTAGAGCTTAAAATAAACGCTAATTTTTATCTGGTGGAGCAAGCCTTAACTAACCTCTTAACCAACGCCATTAAATACGGTGATGAAGCTAATCAAGTTACCGTTAATGCCTATGAAGATAATGCGAACACTTATATTGAGGTAATCGATAAAGGCAACGGTATTCCTGATGAATATAAATCCAGAATTTTTGAGCGTTTTTACCGTGTTGATAAAGGCAGAAGCCGCAAGGAAGGAGGAACAGGATTAGGGTTATCACTCGTTAAACATATTATGAATGTGCACTCAGGCTCGGTCGAGGTAAAAAGCAACCTTGATAAAGGCTCAACCTTTTTGTTACGATTTCCCAAAAATCCTAACTAACTTCTAACAAATTTCTAACAAACTTCTTATAAATCCCTAACACGGCGAGTTTAGTCTGCCCGCATGATGAAAAACAGAAAAAGAAAACACACAGTGTTGTGGAGCCGAAAATGAGAAATCTCGGACTTGCCTTATGGTCTAATAACCAAGAATTAATCAAGCGGGCTGAGCCTATAATTAAAGACAATTTATACGGCTATTTAGAAATTTATGCTGTCCCCGGTAGCTTTTCCAGAAAAAATATTGAGCCGTTATTAGAAATCAAAAATAATACAAACTGTTTTTTTACAATTCACGCCGGTCATAAAATTCATCCACACCCTCATCATCCAAAAAAAGAGTGCAAAATGAATTTAGCAAACAGGGGCTTATTTGATTATAACCAAGCCGTTATTAATGAAGCTATAGTTTTTGCTGATGCTCTTTCGGCTCAGCATATTGTGGTTCACCCTGGAGTTATCGACCTGACTAAAGGTACCAGTATAATCGAAAATATCCGGCAGTTAAATGAATTATATGATGAGCGTTTGCTGATTGAAAATCTCGCCCCTAGTAATGAGCTTAAAATTGGCACTAATCCTTATGAGATTGAACAGTTAATTGATGGGACAGGGCTTGGCTTTTGCTTTGATATTCCACACGCTATTTGTGCGGCTAATAAATTTAAAGCCTCACGGACTGATTATATTACCGAGTTTATGAAACTTTCACCAAAGCTTTTTCATCTAAGCGGAATGGATCAAGGCTCAACATTCGACCGGCACGGCAACTTATTTAATACGCCAAACTTAAAGCTAGATGAGCTTCTAAGAGTAATTCCAAAGGACTCAAACATCACTATTGAAGC
>CAYWTE010000032.1:0-4909 GCA_964461145.1 uncultured Lactobacillales bacterium
ACCGACAGATGCTGATGTAATTATAAAAACTTTAACTATTACGCATGATGGGGTTTCTGCTGGGGCTACTTCTATTGCTACACAAACAGGGCATGTTTTTGCTGTAGGGAATATAACTTCTGCTGCAGATACTGTTGCAGGGGAAGCTTTTACTTTAAGTGGGGCAGAAACGCTACAAAGAGCTAACGCTGCAGGTAATGCAGCAGAAGATGAAGCTCTGCTTATTAATGCTAATGGAGCTGCTAATATTATAATTAATGCGGTAATTGCAGATGTTGCTACGGGAACTTCAATTGCTGTGGGTTCTTCAGGAGCGGGAGCTGTAGTATTAAATGCGGCGAATACTTTTGATGGTGGTGTTAGTGTTGCTGGCGGGGTGTTGGTTTTAGGTAATAACGCTGCTGCAGGTGATAGTGCCGGCGATGTGGCTATATCAAATGGTACTTCTTTGCTTTTAGATGAAAATGGAAATGGTAGTGCAGATACTGGTCTTACAATCGGCAATACGGTTACTTTAACTTAAGCCGGAGATGGTGATGTTTGGAATATCGGAGCAATAACCGATGAAGATAGTTGTTCAATAGCTAAAGTTTCAGGCGGAGCTGCTAATGATACTTTAAATATAGGTGCAACCGGTTACTTGGGGGCAGTTCAAATTAATGATACTAGTACTTTGGGAAGTAAAATTAATATTGTCGGGTCTAGTGAACTTATTATAGCAGGCGGTCAAGATTTAGCAGCAGCTAATACAATTACATCTACGGATACAGCTTATGCTCCGGCAGATAATGCCGGTGTTTTAACTTTTGGCGGTACGTCTAATATTGCATCTACAATAGGAACAAGTGCTGCAGAAGATTTGGCTACGATTAATGCAGGTGTAGATAATAAAGTAGTGACTTTTTCTGCTAATGTTTTTGCTAATGATTTACATTTTTCTAATACAGCGGCTAGTGGGACAATCGCTTTTAATAATGGGGCTGGTTTTACAGGGAATATTTCTACTCAAACTGATGGTTTAGGTACTTTATCTTTTACAGGGACAGGAGATTCTGCTGTTGTAGGCTCGGTCGGAACAGATACTCATAGGTTGAAAGCAATTTCTGTAGGTAATACTGGAACAACGGCTTTTTCGGGCGGTGATGTTTATGCGAACGGAGTTACGGTTGGTGATGGTAGTACGGCGACTTTTGCTGATGATGTAACTACGGCTTCTATCGTTGCTTCCGGAACCGGTGCTGCAACATTAAACGGTGCAACATTAAATGCTGCTGTTAATGCGATTGAGCTAACTTCAGTTACAGGAAATCTTACCGTCAATTCTGTGATTACAGATGCTGCCGCAGCAGCGCAAACAAAAGTTAAAGCTAATTCAGGAGCAGGAGCGGTTATACTTAATGGTAATAATACTTTTGAAGGCGGATTAGAAGTTCAAACAGGAACGGTAATTTTAGGTCATAATAATGCAGCAGGTCTTAGTGACGCTGCAGATTTAATAGAGCTGGTTAGCGTATCAAAAGTATATACCGATAAAACCGCAGGCGATGATATTACTATCGCTAACAACATAACTGCAGGTGACGGGTCAACTATAGGTACAGCTGATGCAACAACTACTTTTTCAGGAAAAATTACAGGCACAGGAACTCTTAACGTTGGGGCTGCAGGATATTATGCAGGACAAGTTAATTTAACAGGCGATAATTCTGCTTTTACAGGCAAATTAGCAGTCGCTGATAGCACAGCATTAAATATTAATGGTGAAAATGCAGCAGGAGGGGCAGGTTCTTCTTTTGATGTAACTTATGATTCAGAATTAAGTTTCGGTAGTGCATATTTTGGAGCAGCTGATGATGCAGATCTTGATAAAGTTATTAATGTAAGCGGTGGTTCTGCTTGGGTAGCTAATCAGGAGGCAATTATTTCAGCGGCGACAGGGAAAACTTTGAACTTAACAGGGAATATTACTGCATCAGGGGCAGGGGCCACAACAAGTATGCTGCAAATAGGTGATGATGCTGCCGGTTTTGACGGCGATGTTGTGTTAGATTTATCTGAAATGACAGGAACAAATATTACTGTGGGGAGTTTAATAGTTTCTTCTAATGGTCAATTAATCGGAACAGGTACAGTTAACGGCAGCGTTACAGTCGCAGTAGATGGTGTTCAAGGTCCCGGTAATTCTGTCGGGACACAAACTATAACTGGAGATTATAATTTAAATGGTACTTTAAATGCTGAAGTGGAAAGTGCGGCTAGTTATGATCAAGTGGTAGTTACAGGAACAGCAACTATTGATCAAAATGCCGATATTAATGTTACAGATAATTCTATCGGCGGTTCGTCGGGAAGAGTTGCAACAGGTTCTTATAATATTATTCAGGCAGGAACTTTGGTTGCAAATGATTTCATAACTCAAGCTAACTTAAATCCTGCTTATAATGGAAGTATCGCTTATACCTATGCTCTTGGTGGGACTACGAATAATTATTTAGTTTTAACAACAACTTTGGGCGGAGATGTATATAATTCCGTTACTGATCCTAATGCTAAGGAAATGTTTGATTTGTTATCTGATGGAAGTGAAACACTTTCTACAGGTCTTTCTAATTTAGTAGGGACTTTGCAAGGTATGACTTCAGGTACTCAACTTCAGGAAGCTTTGAATGATTTACTGCCGGATACAGGGGCTCAAGTCGGCGGAATGATGGCCGGAATTTCTAATATTACCGGTGTTATTAATAGCAGAATGGCCGGTAATCAAAGCGGATTCTTCGGAGTTCCTTCAGGTGATGACCCATATTCTTATAAAACTGTCGGTCTTTGGGGGCAAGGAATATATTCAACAGCTTCTCAGGATAAAAGAGACGGATTCGACGGATATGATGCAGATTATTACGGCGGTGCAGCAGGATTTGATTTCAAAACTTCTGATTTGAATACGCTCGGCTTAGCTTATGGATATATTAAATCTGATGTAGATGGTAGTGATGGTTCAAAAGGCGATGCGAATGAAATTGAAACTCATCAAGTATCTTTATATGATGCTTATAAAGTTAATGGTTGGGGATTTAATTCGCAATTAGGTTATGCTTGGTCTAAATTTGAAACTACCAGAGATCTTACTTCTATAGGGGCAGGAAAAGCTAAGGGAAGCTTTGACGGAAGCATATATTCTTTAGATATGAATGCAACAAAAGATCTTATATCTCAATACGGATTTGGAATCGTGCCAATGGTCGGTGCAAAGTATGCTTATATCGATCTTGACGGATATGAAGAAACTGGTTCTGTTGCAGCGTTGAAAGTTAAATCTCGTGATTATCACAGCGTTAAATCAGTGCTCGGAACTAAAGTTCTTCTTGGAACAGCAAGTCTTGATTGGGTGGATAATACGACCTTTACTCCTTCTTTATACGGATATTGGTCACATGAATTTATTAATGATAGCTACGATGTTAAGTCTACTTTCACAGGAGGAACTACAGCATTTAAAACAAAAGGGCTAAAACCGGCTCAAGATACATATAATGCCGGAGTTAATTTTGACTTTATTTCATCAGATATCTTTACGCTTTCATTTACTTATGATGCGGAAATTAAAGAAGATTATTTAGGTCATACCGGAATGGTTAAGGCAAGGTTTGATTTTTAGAAATTAAATCTAACAGATAATTAAATTAGAGGGCGAGGTTTAGCCCTCTTTTTTTTGTATCTATAATCTTATAATTAAAGTAAAACAGGTATTACAAAGCAGGTATTATAATACCTTTCCATTAAGCTATTGTTTTTATTATGTTTTTTGTTATTGACTTTTTTTGGTAAAATTGCATAATCCTCATTAGTGCGAATCGATTCGCTTCGATTTACTTTTTTTGAAAAGGATTTAAATATGAATAATACTTATTCTGCTAAACCTTCCGAAATAGAGCATAAATGGTATCTTATTGATGCTACGGATTTAGTGCTCGGACGGTTAGCCAGTATAACAGCAAAGATACTTAAAGGTAAGCATAAACCTATGTATACTCCGCATCTTGATTGCGGTGATAACGTTATTATTATTAATGCTGATAAAGTTAAGCTTACAGGTACTAATAAATTACATGATAAAACTTATTATCGTCATACCGGTTATCCGGGCGGTATAAAATCTGTTAATGCAGAAACCGTTCTTGCCGGAGAATTTCCTGAAAGAGTTATTATTAAAGCCGTTCAGAGAATGATTTCTAGAAATAAATTAGGCAATGCTCAAATGACAAAGCTTAAAGTTTATGCCGGTGCTGAACATCCTCATATCGGTCAAACTCCCGAAGTTTTAGATGTTGCTGCGATGAACCCTAAAAATAAAAGGAGCTAATTAAAATGGCTGCAAATATAAAATTAGAAGATCTTAAAAAAGCTACTATTGCTAAAACTTCTGAAGAAAAAGTAGAAAAAGCTCCTCGTGAGCCTAAAATAGATGCTTTCGGAAGAGCTTATGCAACAGGAAAAAGAAAAGATGCCGTTGCCAGAGTTTGGATTAAAGCAGGCAAAGGGAATATAACCGTTAATGAGAAAGATGTTAATGATTATTTTTCAAGAGCAGTGCTGAAAATGATTATTAATCAACCTTTCGTTATTACTGCTAGAGAAAAACACTTTGATGTTATATGCACAGTTAAAGGCGGCGGATTATCAGGTCAGGCAGGCGCTATTCGTCACGGTATCAGTAAGTGTTTGAACGATTTTGAGCCAGCTTTAAGACCTGTTCTTAAAAAAGAAGGCTTCTTAACTCGTGATGCTCGTACAGTCGAACGTAAAAAATACGGCAGAATGAAAGCTAGAAGAAGCTTCCAGTTCTCTAAACGTTAATTTTTTTATAATAATTATAATATTTTTATATTTAAGAGGTTGATTAATTTATTCA
>CAYWTE010000032.1:4919-6849 GCA_964461145.1 uncultured Lactobacillales bacterium
CAACCTCTTGTTTTTTTTGCAGATAAATTATATAAATATATCCATTATGATTTTTAATAAGAAAAAAATTAGTTATGATGATTTATTGCCTCCGGAGAATTCTCCGAGTGCTGTTGATTCTTATTATGAAGAACCTGCCCAAAAAGTTTCTTTATTTTATTTAATTAAAAGGGTTATAAAAACTTTTATTTTCTTTTCTTTTTTACTGTTTATTATTATTACGGCGCTGGCTCTTTATAACTTTAATATAACTTCAAAGTATATTCTTAAATATGTTTTTAATCAGCTTAATGTTCCGGTTGAGAGTTTTTTGGTTACCGATGCCGGCAAAAATTCGCTTGTCCTTGAAAATGTTAAAATAAAAGGCGGGTCTTTAGCTGAAAAAGCCATTTTAAATTATTCTTTAGATAAATTAATATTAGGCAAAGTTAATAAAATCGATATTATAGGTCTTAAAGTTAAGATTAATGCCGATAATAATGTTATCGGAGCGCCGTTAATGCTTAATTCTGTCTTCGGAATTCGTAAGATTGTGCCTTCTGTTATTAATATTGAAAATTTTTATTTAGCTAATTCTCAAATCGAACTTAATACCTTGTTTAAAAAAACAGATGATAATAAAAAAGAGGCTGTAATCGCTAATATTCTAGCTGTTTCTGGTAAAATATCTTCAGGAGAATTTAATCTGCAAGGGAGTATTGATTTAAAAGCAGGGGAAATTTTTGAGGCGATAGGCGATTTTAATCTTAAAGAAAAAAACAAACAAGGAATTTTTGAATTAAATTTAAAAAATACAAAAGGTTTTTCTGTTTATCTTAAAACAGATGTTGTAAATAGTCATTTTGATAATTTTAATTTCAATATATTTTATCCTGAAAAAGATTTTAATTTAGCTGCGAACGGTAAAATTATATTCAAGAAAAATAACGAATATAATTTGAATGCAGATGTTAACTTTTTGTGCAAGGAAGAAGAGGGGAAAACTTGCCGTCATTTTATGCAATCACAAATATCTTCAAATAATCTTAAAATAAAAGATAATAATATGGAAATGCCTTTAAATTGGCATATAAAAAATTTCAAAAATGCTAATTATGAAATTAAAGATGTGAAAATTTCAGGGTTGTTTAATCTGCAAAATAATAAAGGACAAATCGATGTCTTTTCAACTCAGCAAGGAATATTTGAAGCAGAAAGTTTAGGTATTAAAAATTTAGGCTTCTTATTTAATTCTGAAAATGGCTTTAGAGCAGAAATAGAAAAAAAATTCTCACCGATTATAACGTATAAAAACAATAATTTAGATTACAATATTACTTTGAAGAATTTTAATTCAACCGGTAAGGTTCCTGATTTTTTAAGTAAAGATTTTCTTAAAGTTACTTCAGATATTCTTGATATAACTTCAAATCAAGGGATTATTTTTAATGGATTGAAAATAGCAGCATTAGAATATTTAATTACTGATGCGAATATTTCTTTTTTTAATGATAAAATAACTGTTAATTCAGCAGTGTTCAAATTATCTGATATTCCGCAAATTAATATTAATCTTGAAGGCTCTGTTATCGATGATGAGGTAAATGGCTTTTTGGTTGATGTAAAAGGTTTTTCAGATACAAAAGATATTGCTATTATCGCTTCAGGTAATTTGCTTAAACCCGGTCAGATTTCAGATTTATTAATAAAAACTTCTAAAATTAATCTTGAAAAGTATAAATCACAACTGCCTATATTTAATTATGCCGACAATGCTTCAGGTTATGTTTCTATCATTTATAATATTACCCAAAAAGAAGAATATAAAAATAAGCAAATTAAACTTGCTCTTGATAATGTTCAATATGAAGCAAAAGGATTAAATGCACAAGGTATATTCGGGGTACTTAACCTTAAAAGTTTGTTCCCGATGGTTTCTTTAGGCGAGCAA
>CAYWTE010000032.1:6859-8978 GCA_964461145.1 uncultured Lactobacillales bacterium
CTTTGTTAAATGGAAACATAAAGTTTTATATAAATGAAGAAGATTTGCTTATTAATTCAGGTAATTTTGATTTGTTTAATGTGGGTTTTGTGTCCGTAATGCCTTCCAAATTTAATAAAAATACAGGTGAAGGAATCGTAATTCTTGATTTGCCGGCGGTTAATCTTGAAAATATTAATAATATTACAAAATTAGATTTTCTTGAATTGCAAGGAAGGCTTAAGGGTGCGATTAACTTAAATATTAATAATCAAGGGCAAATAATAGATAAACTGAATTTTGAAAATATATCTTTTGGAAAAATTAAATATCAAGGGGAAATTGATGAAAATCTGCCAAGTAATATTAAGGATTTCTTGAAAGTTATTAAAAATTACGGCTTTAATAAGCTTAAAATCAATTCAACAGCTACTCAAGCCGGAAGAGATAATATTGAAGTTAATCTTGTTGGCGCTAATCCTGATTTATATGATGGTAATGAGATAAAGCTTAATATCGGTTTTGAGGAAAATATCGCAAAACTTATGAAAAAAAATGAAAATCAAGAAGCAAAAATTCCAGATTATATCCTTCAATCGCTTACAATGTTTAATAAAGAATTATCTGCTGAATAGTAATTGACAAATATTTAACAATATTTTATACAAAAAGGGTAAAGCTTTTTTGATATGTGTTATTGTTGTATTTTTTATTTTTTTAAAAAGGCTCTTTAGTCCTTATTAATGCATTTTAAAAAAAGCCATATGGTGATTAAAATGAAGCAAAAAGTAAGTGAATTTCGCAAAAAAATGGAAGAGGAAATTGCAGCCGAATCTGCTGTATTTAATTTTTTCACAACAATGATTGTTGACCAAACATTTGTTCCTATGGAAGATGATGATTGGGTTAAGCAATTTTGCATACTTTATTTTGCGGCATTAATGCAAAAAGGCGTTATTGTGGTTAAAAATTGTATACTGCTTAATGAAAAAGGAAAATTTATGCCAGAATCAGGTTATCCGGCATATTCTCCGGAAAATTTCTTTCCTTCTTATATTGGTAAGGAAAATTTAGATGACTTTATAGGTAAGCCAGAAATCTGGCTTTATTTCGAAGTTATGCAGCAAAAAGAGGATAGGGTGAAAGAATTAAAAACTGCCTATATGGGGGCTTAATTTTTTTATTCTTTCCTCTATTTATTCTATTTCAACCCGTCTGTTCCTTGATAGGCTGAAATGCATCGTCTTGCTTTTTGCTGTTTTTCAGTTTCATTAGCTTCGTTAACTTCATCTTCTTGTTCTAAAGCGCCGGTTTCAATTAATGCTCCGATATTGGATATTTCTGATGTTTGATAAATTAAATCATCATTTTTATATTTTTCTTCTGCGGCATCATAATCACTAGAATAAAAATCTTGAGGTTTGAAAATTTCTTTATTTTCTCCGGTTGCAGTCTTTGCGCCGGTTTCTTGAACGTTTCTGGCGTTTCTTTTTATGGTTGATTGCTTTTTGAGCTTATCGACATCAAGAGAAGATATGTTTGCTGTTATGTCTACCATTTTAATATCCTTTTTGTTTAAAAAAAGAACCTAATAACTTAATATTAAAGGATTTTTTAATATTAATCAAGTAATAATAACAAAACGTTTTTTAATAAGGGCTTATAAAGATTGTTTTATTATATGATGCTTAAATTCTTAAATAATAAAAATATTTGTTTTCTTTCTTTAATTTACTTGGCATTGCCTGTTGTTTTATTCATTATAAATTGGCTTGATATAAAACTAGGGTTGATTTTTGTTTGTTTAATTGGACTTGGAATTTATAAAATCAAACAAGATTTAAATGGATTAGGGGGAACATTCTATCTAATTAAAAATAAACAAGATTTATATAAAATTTTACTTTTATCCATATTTGTTTTGAGTATTCTTGCCGCTTACGGAGTAGGAGGATTTACTAACCAATCTACTGATTATATCAAGCATAACGCCATATTTAAGGCTTTAACTTTGGAAAAATGGCCGGTGCTTATTGATAAAGATTCTGCGCTTGTTTATTATTTCGGGTATTATATTGTTCCTGCTTTGTTTGGTAAAATATTTGGAGGAAGTTTTTTTATAACGCAGATTTTCTCTTTA
>CAYWTE010000033.1:0-8842 GCA_964461145.1 uncultured Lactobacillales bacterium
AGTTTCATTAGGATTAATAATGGCCAAATTATTAAATTCTCCGGCATTTATAAAAGCTAATTGCTTTAAGAGATTATCAGTATTCCAGTAAAGCATCAGCACAGCTTTTTTGTTATTATATTTATCAAACAACGGAACAGCGATACCAATAACAGAAATTACACGTTCAATTTTTTGCCCATTTTCAGCAGTTTTAATTTTATTTTTATAGCCGGAAATAAGTACAGAACTTTTAGAAGCATTGGCAGCAGCTTTAATAAATTCAGTTGGCATAATATTTTTTGGAGCTATTGTTAAAGCACTTCCGGTATCTAGTTTTTCAATATTAATTTCAATTTTCCCACCATCATCAAAAGTAATAACCTGAACTCGGTTAAAAGCATAAAAAACATTATTAAAATCAATAAGACTCTTTACTGCTTTTTGTTTATTTTCTTCTGAAGCTGACGTTAAATAATCTTTTATATTATCGTTTTCTGCAAGCAGCTTAATTTTTTCAACTGCGAGCGACATATTAAAGGAAAGAACTTTTTTTTCTATATTAGAAGCTGTTTTTTCAAAATTTTCAAAATTTTTACGATAGTCATTAACATCACGTTTATACATAATCCCTAAAGAAACCACAACAGCAACAATAAAAAATATTTCTGCGATAAAAACATATTTTATTCTCGAAATTAAATGTAGCATTTTAGGATTAGACATAATCCTACTTTTAACAACCATAACAGGGCTAATTTTTCCTTCTGCCATTTTTTCCTCTTTAACGTTAATAAAAGCTAGATACAAAAAAACATACTAATATAATAAAGACATCTTTATTAAATTTTGTTTAATAATAAAAATTAAGTAATATGTTTTTCTTAATAAGATAATTTTGCAATAGTTTTTGTAGTTGAAAAACCGTCTTTTAAATCAGCTAAAACTACTTTGCCGCCAGATGCAATAACTTCCTTCGCCCCAACGACATTTTCTATTTTATAATCAGCACCTTTAATCAAAACATCAGGCATAATTTGTTTTATTAAATTAAGTGGTGTATCTTCAGAAAAAAAGATAACAGCATCAATATTTTGCAGGCCAGCAACAACCTCTGCTCTAGCCTCTTGTTCATTAACAGGGCGTGCATTTCCTTTTAGCCTTTTAATTGAAGGATCATCATTAAGGCCTAAAATAAGCTTATCACAGTACTCTGCTGCTTGATTAATGAGAAAAATATGTCCTTTATGTAAAATATCAAAACAACCGTTAGTAAACCCGACAGTTAAATTTTTACTTTTCCAATCTTCAATAAGGGTTTTAAGAGCTTTGATATCAACAATTTTATTTGCCGTATTTTTGTTTTTATTTTGAGTCTGTGCAATAATTTCCTCAGGATAAACAACAGCAGTCCCTGCTTTACCAACAACGATTCCGCCTGCAATATTGGCAATTTCTGCAGAATCTTTAAGAGATTGACCGCAAGAAAGCCCCAAAGCCATAACTGCAACAACGGTATCCCCTGCACCTGAAACATCATAAACTTCTTTAGCTATATTATGCAGCCTTGTTACTTCAAACTCATTTTCATTCTTTCTCTCAACGAGGGTCATTCCCTCGGCTCCTCTAGTTGCCAAGATATTTTGAATATTATGTTTTAAAATCAATGATTTACAAGCCTGAATTATTTGTTCATCGTTTTCCACCGGCATTTCTGAAGCTTCTTTAAGCTCTTTTTTATTAGGGGTAATAAGATATGCACCGCTATAAAAACTAAAATCTTTTTTCTTAGGATCAACAATAACTGGGATTCCTGACCCCATAATTTTTCTAACCACATCTTTTTCAACAATCCCCTTGCCGTAATCTGATAAAACTATAAGATTGCAAGAAGAACTTTTAGCCTCAATATTTTTTAAAACCTTTCCTTTTATCTCAGGAGAAATAATATCTGCCGGCTCTTCATCAACCCGAAGCAGCTGTTGATTAAGACCGATATATCTGGTTTTAACGATAGTCGGAACTTTTTTACTTTTAATTAAGGTTAAATCTGCAGAAGCTTTGAGCAAATTCTGCAGAATATTACCGTAAGAATCATCTCCGACAATTGATATTATTTGAGCCATCCCTCCTAAAGCTTTAATATTTCTAACGACATTACCTACCCCGCCTGGCATTTTTTTTTCATCATAAACTTTTAATATCGGAACTGGAGCTTCAGGAGAAATTCTTTCAACATCGCCGTAGACAAAGCGGTCAAGCATAATATCGCCGATACAGAGTATTTTTGCTGTTTTAAATTTTTCAACTATATATTTAATATCCATTTTTATCGAATCTCTTTTACCAAATTTAAACCATCTGAGTATTAAATTATATAATTAGGGCAAAAAATACTAGTATTAAATTAAATTGGTGCAAAATTTATGGTTCTTAACAATAACACAGCTGGAGAACAGCATTTATTAGAAGCATTAAAAAGGATAGAAGCTTCTCCAAAAGGGTTTCAAGCTATCCATTTTAATTTTTCAAAGCTTCAGCCATTACATAAAAACAAGCATCAAATAACGGTTTTATCAAAATTATTTGAGCCTTTAATATTAAAATTTGACTGCCGAATTTTTATTTTATCAAATTCTGACATAGTTTTAATAGCCTATAACCTGCCAAAAGATAATTTAAGTACTTTAATCATTAAAATTAAAGGAATGTTAAGTGGCGACCCATTAATTTATAACAATTCACAAAGCAGCTTATTTGAATTTTATCAATTAGAGCAAAATTATTCTGTATTTTATAATAAAATAAGAAAGATTTATCAAACTTCAATTAACCCTAAAGACCATAATATTTTTAACGATGAAATCAAAAAGGAAACCTTAAATTTTGTAGATTTAGAATGCATAATTAATTCACTTGAAAATATGCCGCCAAACAATTTTATAAATTTCATAAAAAAACAATCTGCAATATTTTTTGCTTCGAATGATAGCTCCAAGACTTTTTTGCACGAATTTTTTACATCTATTCCTGATTTCAACGAGGAAATTTGCCCAAAAGTAAATTTATTTTCTAACCCTTGGCTTTTCGGATACTTGAGCAAATCTTTAGATATAAAAATGTTGAAAGTTTTAAGTTTATACCCTCCTCTTTTAAAAACTGCTCCGATAATAAGCTTAAATTTAAATACATCAACGATATTAACCCCTCTTTTTGCTGATTTTGCAAAATTAGTTTCAAATCAAAATCGCAAATTGATAATTGAGTTTCAACTTCACGATATTTTAGATGATACCGGCTTATATTTTGAAGCGAAAAAAATAATCAATAAATTTGATCATAAAGTTTTAATTGATAACATTTCGCCGATAATTGCTGAATTTTCTAACTTAAACGCCTTAGAAGCAAATTTTTTCAAAATATTCTGGAACAATAAATTTTTAGACCCGAGCAAAGATAATAAATTTAAAAAAGGCATAGAAAACATAGGTTTTAAAAAGATAATACTCGCAAGAGTTGAAAGTAAAGAAGGTCTAGAATGGGGACACGCAAACAAAATAAGAGCTTTCCAAGGATATTATATAGATAATTTTGCCGTTAATTTTATAAAAGAAAAACTTTGTCCTGAAGGAAAAATTTGCAAAAGTCAGGTTTGCTTGAACACCAGAGCATTTTTAAGCCCTAAAAGAAGAAAAATCTGTAAACATCCTGAATATTTAGATAAAATGCCAAATTTTAGCAATGGAGAATAAATATGCAGGATAGATTTGATAATGATTTTTTTAATAATGAAGAAAATAATGAAAATTTAATCTTAACATTAGATGAATATCTTGATGAAATTGAAGAAACGGCAGAAAATTATGGAGCCGTTCAAATTTTCTTTTCCGGAATTAATCAAAACAATTTCAGTACTCCGCAATTAGAAATCATCACCCAATCTTTAGGCTCATTATTATCAAGCCGAAGAGGCCGCATATTTAATATGAACAATAAAGACGTGATTATAATTTTTTCAAAAAAAATGAGCGGAGATATAGAAAGTTTTTTAATAAAACTTATTTTTACATTTTCAAAAGACCCTTTAATAGAAAAATACGGTAAAGAAAAATTTATAAAGCGTTACGATTTAGCATTAGAGACAGATTTTGATAGAATATATGACATCGCCCACGATGAAAATTATGGCAAAAAACCGCTTATAAATGAAAAATCAGAAGAAAATTCTGCAAAGGCAAAAAAAACTATAGATAATTTAACCGAAAATAAAACTCAGTTTTTAAGTTTAAAAGAAGTAGCGCAAATACAAAATAATTTATCAAGCGCTGACTTTTCTAATATGATAAGACGCCGTCCGGTATGTATTATTTTTGACAATTCCGCCCCGCAAATATTGTTTGAAGAAATTTTAGTTTCAATAGAAGATTTAAAGAACATTTTGTTCCCTGCCATACCTTTTAATTTTGAGATAAATTTATTTCATTATTTAACCGAAACTATAGATAAAAGATTAATGCTAAGCATCAATCGTCACGATGACGGATTTTTAACCAAAAACTTTGGCTTTCATTTGAATGTAAAAACGATTTTATCTGATGACTTTTTAAAATTTGACAGCAATATTTTAAGCTCACTAAAGCCGACAATAGTAATAGAGTTAAATTTATCAGATATCTTTTCAGAAATAGGCTCATATATAATGGCAAGGAATTTTTTATATGAACAAGGATATAAAATATGCTTAAATACTATAAAAGAAAGCGACTTACCGCTAATTAATATCAGTGAATTAGGGATAGATTTTGTAAAAATCCGCTGTAGTGAAACAACGCTTGATAAATCAAAGCTTGAAATTTTAAAATCAAACATAAATAAAATCGGCAAAGAGAAAGTAATAATGAGTTACATCGAAAGCTCTGCAGAGCTTTCTTTTGCGCAAGAATTAGGGCTAAACTTATTCCAAGGCAAATACATTCACAACCTATTAAATGAATCTTTAACCAAATTTGCTTACAAAAAACCTATTTAAAAACAACTATTTAAAGAACTTTTTCTATAATTTTATTAATACTTTCCATAGCTTTTGATAAATCATCAAGAGACTCATTTGCTATTATTTTAGCCTGCAGCATCAAAAGCTCGGCAGCATTATAAAAATCATCATCAAGCTTATTTTCTTTCAACTTTTGAGCCATTTTAATAATTATTTCGTGATAAGGATTAATTAGCAATATTCTTTGTGCTTTATAAGCTTGTGCATTTTGATAATGGCTCATTATTTTTTCAAAATTAATAGAAATTCCGCTGTTTTCAGAAGTAATACAAACTGGACTTTTAACCAATTTATAACTTACAATAACATCTTTAACTTGAGCCTTATAAACATCTTTAAGCTTTAAAATCAAAGCGTTAACATCTTCTTTTTTAATTTTAGATTTATTTTTTTTATTTATGATTAAATTTTCTAAATCTTCCTCAGCATTGAGAATTGATTTAAGAGGAATATCTTTATATTTTGTAAGATTCTGACACCAAAACTCATCAACAGGCTCATCAAGTAAAAGAACATCTATGTTCGCACTAACAAAAGCCTCAATCTGCGGATTATTTTTAAGACAAACAAGATTATCTCCTGTCAGATAATATATGGCTTTTTGCTCAGGCTTCATTTTCACAATATAATCATCAAGAGAATTTTTTTCTTCAAGCAATACTGAATTAAACCTGCAAAGTCCGGCTATTTCAGGAGCTTTTTCAAAATCCTCATAAATCCCTTCTTTTAATACTGTACCGAAAGCTTCAATAAATTTATGATAATCTTCTTTATTTTCTGATTTTTTCTTCAATTCATCAAGAATTCTTCTGACCATTCCTTTTTTCATTTTATTAATGACGGAAGAATTTTGCAGCATTTCCCTGCTAACATTAAGCTGCAAATCCGGAGAATCGACGATTCCTCTAACAAAACGCAAATAATTAGGCAGAATATCTTCAATTTCATCTGAAATAAAAACTTTAGAAACGTATAATTTCAGGCCTTTTTTCTGATTAGGAGTAAACATATTAAAAGGCCGTGCGGATGGAATGAACAAAAGAGCTGTATATTCGATTGATCCTTCTGCCTTAAAGTGAAGCGTATCCCAAGGCTCATCGAAATTATGTGATAAATATTGATAAAATTCTTTATATTCTTTTTGAGTAATTTCAGCCTTATTTCTAGTCCATAATGCTGAAGATGAATTTAAGGTTTCTTCTACTCCATCATTTAATAATTTAATAGGATAGCTTATGTGATCAGAATATTGTTTAACAATTTGACGGATTCTAATCGGCTCTAAAAATTCCTTGTCCTCATCTTTTAATGTAATTTTAATTTCTGTACCAAAATTGGCATTTGCAGCCTCAGTTATACTAAAACTCTCGAAGCCATCGGATTCCCACCGCCAAGCTTTATCTTCAGCGGCTTTTTTAGTTAACACTTCGACTTTTTTAGCAACCATAAAAGCAGAATAAAAACCGACTCCGAACTGTCCAATAAGTTCAATATCTTTTTTAGCATCGCCTGTTAAATTTTTAACGAAATCAAAAGAACCTGATTTAGCGATAGTCCCTAAATTATTAATCAAATCTTCTTTATTCATACCGATTCCGTTATCTTTAATAACAAGAAGATTATTTTTCGGCTCTATTTTAATAATAATTTTCGGCTCTCCGTTTTTAGATGCGAGCCCAGGATGAGTAATTGCCGCATACCTAAGTTTATCAAGAGCATCAGAAGCATTAGAGATTAATTCTCGCAAAAAAATTTCTTTTTCGGAATATAAAGAATTAACAACGATTTGCAATATTTTAGAAGTTTCTGTTTGAAATTTAATATTTTCAGTCATTTTTTGTTGCTCCTTAAAATTATGTATGATATATAAGCAGAGTATTTTTCTTATACAAGGGATAAAATTAAAAAAAAGCCTTGACATAAGGTATTTTTTTTGTATATTCAGCAATCCTTGAAATGAAACAAGTTAACACAAAAAGGCGAAAAGAGATGTTTGCAGTAATTAAAACCGGCGGAAAGCAATATAAAGTGTCACCTAACGACGTAATTAAGATAGAAAAAGTTAGTGGTGAAGTTGGCAGCTTATTTACGTTTAGCGACATATTAATGTTAGACGGACAAACAGGTGTTAAAAATACCTCAGTTACGGGGGAAATTTTAAGCCAAGGTAAAGATAAAAAGGTTATTATCTTTAAGAAAAAACGCCGTCAAAATTACCGCCGTAAAAAAGGTCATCGTCAAGAAATAACGGTTGTAAGAATTAAAGATATTTTATCTAAGTAAGAAAATTATTTTTTAAGGAGCAAGAAAAATGGCACATAAAAAAGCAGGCGGAAGTTCAAGAAACGGACGTGACTCAGAAGGAAGAAGATTAGGCGTCAAAAAATTTGGCGGAGAATCGGTTATTTCCGGCAACATTATAATTCGTCAACGCGGCACTAAGTTTCACGCTGGCAGCAATGTTGGTATAGGTAAAGACCACACCCTTTTTGCATTAAAAGAAGGTAAGGTTGAATTTAATACCACAACTGGCGACAGAACCTTTGTTTCTGTAGTTTAATTTACTAGATTAATTATTTTTTTATAAGAATATAAAGCATTTTTTGTTTTATAGCAGTATTTTATTTTTTACATTTATTTTTAAAAAGGTATATTTATATGATAATTAAGAGATATCAGATCTTGCCTGATTTACGAGGCAAAGAATTAGAGGCAATGGAAGAATCTTTAAGTTTTTTATCCTCATTTGAAGCCCAAACGGAAGAAGAAAAAACATTAACTATGTCTGTTAAGATATTAGGCGGCTACTTATCCGGAGAGCGTCCTTCTAGTATAAAAAAGAAAATATTATTAGCCGAATCGCTGGATTCTCGCTACATAGAAGTAATGAGTGTAAAGGCATCGAAAGCCCGCCCGTTATTAGAAGGAAAAGAACAAAATCTAATAGAAAAAGCAAGGATAGCGTTAAAGACTCAAATAGAAAAACAAAAAATATCCGGAAATAATAAATTAATTTTGAGTAGCAGATTATTAGCAGAATATTTTTCTCAAATACCGACAGAGTTAAAAGAAAAATTTTAGAAGAAAAAAATAAGGAGATTAATTAAAAATCTCCTTTTATTATCATTAAGTTAAGCCTAAAAACTCCCCATGCAAGACTTAACTTAAGATAAAACCCCTCATTTTTATTTTTATAGAAATTAGCAAAGTTAATAATATATTGCAAAAAAAAATAAAAACAAGTACATTTTGCAAATAATTATAAATATTTAGAAAACACGAGAACCTTATGAAATTTTTAGACCAAGCAAAAATATACATCAAAGCCGGAGACGGAGGCAATGGCTGCGTAGCTTTTCGCCGTGAGAAATACATAGAATTCGGGGGCCCTAGCGGAGGGGACGGCGGCAAAGGCGGCGATGTTATCATTGAGTCGGTAGCAAACTTAAATACTTTAATTGATTTCCGTTATCAGCAGCATTTTAAAGCGCAGCGAGGTGAAAACGGAATGGGCAAAGAACGAACCGGCAAAAGCGGCAAAGCATTGATTGTAAAAGTTCCGATAGGTACGGAAATTTTAGCAGAAGATAGAGAAACTGTTCTTTTTGACTTTGACAAAGGCGGAATGCGAGAGAAAATAGCCTTAGGCGGCATCGGCGGCTTAGGTAACATACACTTTAAAAGCTCGGTAAATCAAGCTCCGAAAGTAGCAGAACCCGGTAAAGCCGGAGAAGAAAAATGGATATGGCTAAGATTAAAACTAATTGCAGATATCGGCATCATCGGGCTTCCTAATGCCGGCAAATCGAC
>CAYWTE010000034.1:0-2194 GCA_964461145.1 uncultured Lactobacillales bacterium
CAAAAATATATATTTATATTCTTTTTTTCCGCAATAATAATTGTTTTTTTCTTTTTTGGGTTAATTAAAGCTATAAAAGCTCTAAAGAACAATCTAACCCATAAAATCATCGGCAATCCTGAAGATATTATTCCACCGGCCTTACCTGAAGAACTTCTTGCGTTAAATAAACAAGAGGCATTAAAATTATGCTTTGATAAAATATCTAAAAATAAATTAGCGCCGATAATAAAGGCTTTTGAGGCGTCTTCTCATAAAGATTTAGATATTGCAAAAGAAAAATACGATTTCATAGTTAATGTTATGGAGTTTTCTTTGCAGAAAAAAATTCAAGCCGATGCCCCTATTAATGACAATAAAAAACCGAGAGCGTTTTTCATTATTTCTAAAATTATATTATCGTTTTTTATAATTGTTGTTCTTTTTGCAGGCATATCACTTTGCCGAGTTAAAATTGAAAATAATTTATTCCTTTCTATCGAAAATAAATCAAAAGTTATAGCTAATTTGATTTCTGCTAATTTAAATTATGTATTTAGTAATTCGCTTAATTTTGAAAATATAAAAGATTATGAAAAATATTTTTTAAATATTAAAAAATTTAATCCTGAAATTATAAATATAACCATTTTTGATGCCGCTAAAAACAAGGTTTTCTCTATTTTAGAAGACGAGCCGCTTAAAAATAAATATTCAGAAGTCTTGATTCCTATTGTTAAATATGGATATACTAACGGGTATGTTTCTGTATTTATTCAAAAAAGCAATATCATTTGGAATTTTAAAATATAAAATGAAAAAAAAACTCTTAACCTTTTTATTATCTTTTTTTACGTTTATTGCCGCTTATAATGCGTATGCCGATGATAAAGTTTATAATGTTTATATGATTTGCTGGAATGGTTTTGATAAATCTGCAGAAGGATTTAGAGATTATTTGGTAAGCAAAGATGTTAAATTTAATCTTATTGTTAGGAATTTAAAAGAAAATACGGAAAATATAAATCAGCTTAAATCTGAGATAAAAGAAAAAAATCCTGATATAATTATAACTTGGGGAACAGCAGTAACGCTTGGAATATTTGGGCCATTTAATGATAATAATACGAGCGGGCAATTTATTCGAAACATTCCTGGAGTTTTTATGGCAATATCTGACCCGAAAGCGGTTGGCATTATTTCCAATACAAATAAAAATCGGTCTTATTTGACAGGGGTTACTATGAATAATTCTATAGAAGAAAATCTTAAAAATGCTAAAATGATTATTGATTTTAAAAGGCTGGGGATTCTTTTTGATAGTAATAATATTATTGCTAATGAAACTATTAATAAATTAAAAAATTTAGCCCCTATTATGGATATTCAAATCATCGAAAAGCAAGAAGAAGAAAATGAAACTATAGCAAGACAAGTTAAAATTTTAGCAGAAAAAAATATTGATTCGATTTATCTTGATCAAGCCTCTATGACAGACCAAGATCGCCAAAGAGTTATTAGAGAAGCATTAAAAAGGAATATTCCCGTTATCTCTAATAATATATCTGATATTAAAAGCGGTGCTTTAATTGCTACTGTTTCTGGAAATTATAATATAGGCCTGCTTGCAGGTCTTCAAGCTTATCAAATTCTCATTAATAAGAAAGAACCTGCAAAAATTCCAATAAGCCCGCCTGCTGGCAATATTATAGCTGTTAACCCGCAAATAGTAAAAAAAATGGGCATAAAAATACCAATTGAAACAATATCTAAAATTCAATTTATGCAATAGAATTAATTTATAAAGAACGGTTTATTTTATTTTTCGTTTCCGATTATTTTTATTTCTAATTCTAAATTAACTCCGGTTTTTTCTTTAACTTTTTGCTTAATTTTATTAGCTAAAGTTTCAATATCTTTAGCGGTAGCGCCGCCTGAATTTACAATAAAATTGCAATGTTTTTCTGAAACGACAGCATCATTTTCGAACATTTTTTTGCATCCGGCTTTTTCGATTAATTCCCAAGCTTTAAGACCGGCGGGATTTTTAAATACAGAACCGCCGCATCTTTCGCCGATTGGCTGATTTTGTTTTCTTTTTTCAGTAAAATCTTTCATTTTAGCTTTAATTTTAACTGGGTCATCTCTAAACCCTTTTAATACAGCACTTGTTATAATAATATTTTTAGGAAATAAACTGTATCTATAGCCAAAA
>CAYWTE010000034.1:2213-5777 GCA_964461145.1 uncultured Lactobacillales bacterium
CGATTAGTTTAGCAGAAACGAGAATATCTTTTATTTCAGAGCCAAAAGCCCCTGCATTCATTCTAATCCCTCCGCCGATAGTGCCGGGAATGCCAGAGATAAATTCAAGCCCTCCGATGCCGTGTTTTTGAGCAACGGTTGCAATTTTTGCATCAATAGCAGCAGCGCCACATTTTATAAATTCGCCTTCGACATCAATATTAGAGAAGCTTTCTCCTAGCCTGATGACGATTCCGGAAACACCTCCGTCACGAATTAAAAGATTTGAGCCAACGCCGATAATGGTAATATTAACACCATTAGGCCTATTAGTCATAAAATGTTTAAGGTCTTGTTCATCTTTAGGGATAAAGAGAACTTCAGCATTTCCGCCGGTGCCGAACCAAGTCATACCGGCAAGCGGAGCGTCTTCAATTAAAGTTCCTCTAACTTCTGGAAGAAGAGATAACAGAGAATCTTTTTCTTTTTTCCACAAAAACATAATTTTTATTTATCCTTTATTTTAAGAAGATTTTCAGCGGTTTGATATGCCATTTTAGAAATATCTCCTGCACCTAAAAATATTACCATATCGCCGTTTTTTGCATTTTGTTTTATAATGTTTTCAAAATCCATATTTTCTTTATCAAAAGCGTGGGCATCTCTATGTCCTGTTGATTTTATGCCTTCTGCAAGCTTATAATTATCAATACCGTTTATAGGGTTTTCTCCTGCGGCATAAACATCTGTTATAAAAATTTTATCGGCATTTTGAAAACATCTGCAAAAATCTTCAAAAAGAGAGTTTAATCTAGAGTATCTATGAGGTTGAAAAAAGACCAATATTTTACCCTTAGAAATTATTCTGGCAGTATTAAGAACGGCTTTTATTTCTTCGGGGTGATGACCGTAATCATCAATTATTGATATGCCGTTAAATTCAGCAACTTTAGTAAATCTTCTTTTAACGCCTGAAAAAGTTTTGAGGGCATTAATAATATCTTTAGCATCATAACCCATCTCAAAGCATATAGCAAAGCAAGCAAGAGAGTTAAGAACGTTATGTTTTCCGAAGATATTTAAATGGACATTTTTTATTTCTTTTTTCTCATCTTTATTTATTAAAATATCGTAATTAATTCCATTTTCATTAATTTTAATATTAACGGCCTGATATATAGCATCAAAATCGGTTCCGTAAGTTATAACTTTTTTATTATTTATTTTTGGCAGAATATTTTTGACATTATTATTATCAAGACAAACACAAGCAAATCCGTCAAGAGTTACGTTTTGAATATAATTTACAAAAGCGTCCAGTTCATTTTCAAAATTTTTATAATGGTCGAGATGTTCGGGGTCTATATTAGTAACAACGGCTATTTTCGAGGAAAATTTAACAAAACTGCCGTCAGATTCATCGGCTTCGGCGACGACCCACTTTCCTTTGCCGAGTAGAGCATTAGTATTATAAGAATTTATAATTCCGCCGTTAACTATTGTTGGGGCTAGACCTAATTTGTCAAAAACGTGGGAAATAAGAGCGGTAGTAGTAGTCTTGCCGTGGCTACCGCTTACGGTTACGGCACTTTTCCTTTTGGTTATTTCAGCTAATAAGTCCGAACGATGAGCTATAATGATATTATTATCAATGGCATATTTAACTTCGGGATTAGAATCTTTTTTTATAGCGGAAGAAAGGACAAGAATATTTGCATTTTTAACGTTTTCGGCACTATGACCGATAAAAACAGGAATTCCTAAATTTTTAAGCCGAATCACGTTAGCATTTTCATTAATATCTGAACCTTGAACGTTAAAACCGAATTGATATAGTATTTCAGCTAAGCCGCTCATCCCGATACCACCGATGCCGGAGAAATGAATATTCCCTATTTGTTTAATTTTTGCTCTCATTTATTTTTCATCATCAAATAATAATTTCATTAAATTTTCTGCTGCATTATTTTCACTTATTTTTTTAGCATTTTCAGCGATTTTTGCAAGGATTTTAGATTGTGTTAACAAGTTTTCAAGAAGCCCTTGCAATTTTTCTTTGACTTCATTTTCGCAGATAAGTAATCCTGCTGATTTTTCTTCAATTCTTTTAGCATTTTCAAACTGATGATTATCTGCAGCCTTAGCAAAAGGAATAAAAATAGCAGGTCTTCCGATAGTTAAGATTTCAGCACAGCTTGAAGAGCCGCTTCGGCTTATGATTAGTTGAGCATTATCCATCAATTCATCAATATTAGTAAAAAATGAAGCAATATTAGCGTTTATTTTATGTTTTTTATAAAAATCTTTAACTTTTTCCATATCCTCGGCTCGAGTTTGCTGGGTTATTTTGATTTTTTCAAGTATTGGCATAGGTAATTTTTGAATAGCAGCGGGAACTTCATCGCTTAATATTTTAGCGCCTTGAGAACCGCCGATAACTAAAATATTTATATATTCACCATTTTTAATTTCTTTATATTTGCTATTTTGGTGATTTAAGATAGCCTGTCTGACCGGCATACCGGTTAAAATTGTTTTAGCGTTATCGGTAAACTTTGTTTTTTCAAAAGAAAGAGCGATTATTTTGGCGAATTTTTTTAAGATTTTATTAGCCTTACCTAAAACAGCATTTTGTTCGTGCAGTATAAGCGGGATTCTTAAAATTATAGCGGCCACAGTTCCTGGAAAGCTTGCATATCCACCGAATCCAACCACAAAGTCAGGGCGTTTTTTAATAAAAATTAAAACAGCATAAAAGATTCCGAGGCAAAGCTTAAAAGCATTAATTAATTTTTGGATTTTGCTTATTCCGCTTAAAGGGCCTGCAGGCACGGCATATCTTTTAATTTTGCTAAGTTGTCCGTTAGTTTTATAGTTAATTACGCCTTTTTTATCGGTTATTAGAAAAACTTCATTATTATTATCGCGAAGTTTTTCGGCCAAAGATTCTGCAGGGAATAAGTGTCCTCCTGAACCTCCGGCAGCAAGAGCGATTATTTTATGCTTATTTTTAGAAATCATCATTTAATTCTTCCCTTCGCCGTAACAGCCCTAAAATCATACCGATTCCGATAGCTAAAGATATTAAAGAAGACCCTCCATAAGATATTAAAGGCAAAGTCATACCTTTAGTTGGGATTAAATAAAGAGTAGACGCCATATTAATAATTGCTTGCAGTCCGAATTGCACCAATAATCCTGATACAGAAATTATTATAAACAGATTTTTTTCCTTAAACAACAAATAAAAACCTCTAAGCACGATTAAGGCAAATAACATATTTATAAACAGGCAGGCGAAAATTCCGAATTCTTCCCCCGCGACGGCCAGAATAAAATCTGTGTGAGCATCAGGAAGATACTGTTTAATGCTTCCTTCGCCGGGGCCTTTGCCGAACCACCCTCCGTTTTCAAAAGCTTGTAGCGAGCGTTTTATTTGATAGGTTAGAGCATTATCAGAATTTATAAAACTATCAATTCTGTTTTGGAAATGAGGAAAACTAAAGTAAAAAAATACCGAAGCTATGACAGCAACGATAGGTATAGCCAGCATAAAAATTAAAGGCATTCCGCAAATTATTATTT
>CAYWTE010000034.1:5787-8737 GCA_964461145.1 uncultured Lactobacillales bacterium
AGCCCCAAATAGCCATTATTAAAGCGCTCATACCGATATCCGGCTGCAATAAAAGAACAGTTAAAGTTATAATAAAAAGAGCACAAGAAAGTTTTATTCCCGGAAATTTTTCTTCAATTTTGCTAACGGCAAGCAGCCAAGCGGAAAATATTGCAAAACAAGGCTTTAAGAATTCGGAAGGCTGAATAGATATTCCTAAAATATTAAGCCATCTTTTAGCCCCTTTAATATCTTCGCCGGTTATTAAAGTAAGTACGGTAAAAATAAAAAAAATCCCAAAGAGGATAATTCCCATTTGCCTAATTTTTCTTGGTGTTTGTAAGGAAACTAAAAACATAGTCCCGGCAGCCAAAGGAAGGAAGATTATCTGCTTTTTTATAAAATGATATTGATCAAGGCCGATTCTTTGAGCAACAGCCGGAGAAGCAGAGAAATTAAGGACAATACCGATAATTGTAAGAGCAATTATAGCAGCTAAAAGATATCCGTCTATAGTCCACCACCATACTCCGAGTTTGCTTCTATCCGATCTTGAGAAGGCCTTGGTTTTTGTCATAATAATTACCGTAATTTTAGGGTTGCAAGACCTATAATACCAAGAATTACGGCTATTATCCAAAATCTTACTACAATGGTAGTCTCAGACCAGCCTTTATGTTCAAAGTGATGATGCAGTGGTGACATTTTGAATATTCGTTTCCCAGTTAATTTAAAAGAAGCAACTTGAATGATTACAGACAATGTTTCTGCAACAAAAAGCCCTCCAACGATAGCAAGGACAATTTCGTTTTTAGTAATAACACTGATAATTCCGAGAGCCCCGCCCAAGGACAAAGAGCCTGTATCTCCCATAAATACTTGAGCAGGAGGAGCATTAAACCATAAAAATCCCAAAACTCCACCTATCATAGCGCCGCATAATACTGCAATTTCACCTATTCCTGGAACATATATTATCTGCAAATAATTAGCAAAAATTATATTTCCGGTTAGATAAGATATAACAAGAAAGAAGGCTGCAACTATAGCAACCGGAACGCTAGCTAAACCGTCAAGACCGTCAGTTAAATTCACGGCATTTGAGGCTCCGACAATAACGAGCAAAGCAAAGACGATATAAAATATTCCTAAATCTATCATAACATTTTTAAAAAATGGAATAGCCAGCTTTCCGGTAATATGTTCAGGATAAAAAAGATTAACCAATATCATTGCAATAAAAGCTATTAAAAACTGATACATTAATTTATTTTTTGCTGAAACACCTTTATATGCATTTTTATATTTTAATTTTTTATAATCATCTAAAAATCCGATTATTCCTAAAGCTATGGTTACGAAAAGGACGATAGAAATATAAGGATTACTAATATCAGCCCATAAAATAGTGCTAAAAAAGATACCGAGAAGAATCATAATTCCTCCCATCGTAGGGGTTCCTTTTTTGGAGGTTAAATGGCTTTTAGGGCCGTCTTCTCTGATTGGTTGCCCTTCAGTTTGGATATTTTTTAATTTTCTTATAATCATAGGGCCGAAAATGAAGCAAATAATTAAAGATGTCATAAAAGCGCCGCCGGTTCTAAAAGTTATATATTTGAATAAATTAAAAAATGAAAAATCATTAGCTAGCGGATATAGTATATTATAAAGCATATTTTGTTCCTTTATTTAAAAAATCTAAAATAAAAACGTATTATCATCATCTTTTTTGCTGCTTAATCTTCTTAAGGCATCACTGATTATTTTAATATTACTCTTTTTGATACCTTTAACTAAAATATTATCTTTATCCTCTATATTTTCCAAAATTTTACCCAATATAGCAGAAGGGTCTTTTGCTATACCGGCTTTTTGTTTATCATTAAGTCTGGAATATAGATATTCGTTATCTTTTCCGACGCAGTAAACAAGGTCTATATTACTATTGGCAATTTTATCTCCGATAAGCACAAGTTCGGTTTTTGCGGCTTTAATTTCGCCGATAACAGCGATTTTGCGCCCATTCATTTTGCTTAAAGCATTTATGGCGGTATCTAAAGATTTACCGCAAGCAGACTTAGAAGAATCTATTAAAGTTATTTTCCCGTTATTATAAGGAATAGATATAAGCTTGCCGTTTCCGTCTTCAGCTTCTATTCCGCAGAAACAAGCTATAGCATCTTTTGAGGATATTCCAAGAGCATAAAGAGCGGCAAGAGCGCAGGCAGTATTTATTCCCCAATAATCGCCGGTAACATTCATAGTAATATTAAATTCTTTATCCTCTTGATTTATGCTAATGAAAGTTTTGCAATTTTTTTCAACTTCATTATTAAGCTTAATAAAGGAATTTTTATTTGTTCCGAAAGTTACCAAATTTTTTAAGCCTAAAGTTTTTGCAAAAAAAGTTAAGTGTTCAAAAAGCTCGTCATCTCTATTTAATATTATAGTAGCATCAGAATCCATATTTGCGAATATTTCAGTATTATTTTTTGCAATAAATGTTTGTTGCCCAATGCTGGATTTTTTATTAAATCCTGACCAAGGAATTACGGCGACATCAGGTTTAGCAATGGTAGATAATTCTTTTATTTCTCCATCTTTTTCGATATCGGCTTCAATTATAGCATATTTAGTTTTTTTGCTCATTCCTGCGAGCATACAAAGAGTATCTTCGACCTTATTTTCAGTAGAATATGCAATAGGGTCATAAGAAGAAAGAACAGTTCTAATAAGCTTAGCACTAACGGATTTCCCAAGCCCTCCGGTAAGAGTTATAACTTTAGGGGATATAGTTTCTCTTGCATATTTTGCTAATTGAGAAAGAGCAACATAAGTATCGAGCACTATTATTTGTTTTTCTAAAGGAATATTGTCGGCGGCTTTTTCAACCATAACGCAGGCAGCTCCGTTTTCTAGTGCAATTTTAGCAAAACATTCTTTGCCTTTAAGGGCGATGAATAAGTCTTTA
>CAYWTE010000035.1:0-1073 GCA_964461145.1 uncultured Lactobacillales bacterium
ATTAATAGTTTCATCGGCTTTAACTTCAATATTTTTAGCAATTTGCGAAATTAAATTACCTTCAATATAAACATCAGTAATTTTGCCGTCTAAATAAGTATTTTTAATTAATATGCTCAAGATTTTGCTCCTTTTTATTAAGCTAAATTACAACCCCGAAGTCATTGAAGGAAACTGCAGCGGGTCAAAGCCGTAATGTTTTAACCATCGCACATCATTTTCAAAAAACTGCCGTAAATCAGGAAGCCCATATTTAAGCATAGCCATTCTATCCATTCCCAAACCAAAAGCATATCCTTGATATTCATCAGGGTCTAAGCCGCACGCTTTAAGAACATTAGGGTGAACCATTCCGCACCCGACAAACTCCATCCAATCTCCGTAATTGCCGATTTTAAGACCTTTTTTATCTTTTTTGCAACCGATATCAGCTTCAGCGGAAGGTTCGGTAAACGGAAAGTATGACGGCCTAAACCTTATCGGCAATTCATCAACTTCAAAAAAAGCTTTAGCAAATTCAAGTAGACAGCCTTTAAGCTCAGCAAAAGTTGCTTTTTTATCAATAACCAATCCTTCAATTTGATGAAACATCGGAGTGTGGGTAGCGTCATAATCGCAGCGATAAACATTTCCCGGAACAATAATTTTAATCGGAGGCTTTTTGCTCAGCATTGTCCTAATTTGAACCGGTGATGTATGCGTTCTGAGAACTAAATTTTCATCTTCATTAGCTTTTTTTTCTTCATTAAGATAAAAAGTATCGTGCATTTGCCTTGCCGGATGATTGGCCGCAATATTCAAAGCCGTAAAATTATGCCATTCATCTTCAATTTCCGGCCCGTTTGCAACTTCAAACCCCATTTGCGCAAAAATAGCAACCATTTCTTCATAAACGTGATTATTAGGGTGAATTTTCCCTTGATTTTTAATTGGTCGAATAGGCAAAGTTACATCAACTTTTTCATTAACCAACCTTTCATTTAATTCATTTTTCTTAAGCTCGAAGGATTTTTCTTCAATTAATGATGCTATAGTATTTTTTGCATTATTTATTAATTGCCCGAATTCTTTTC
>CAYWTE010000035.1:1083-2023 GCA_964461145.1 uncultured Lactobacillales bacterium
AATTCCTTCATTTTCAATGTTATTTCGCCGCTTTTGCCCAAAGCATTAATTCTAATTTGTTCTAATTCATCAGTATTTTTAGCATTTATAATTTTTTCTTGCCATATTTTTAAATTTATTTGCATATTTATCTCCATCGTTTAAAAAACAAAAGACCTCTCTTAGCGCAAGAGCGGTCTTTTTCTTGATATTTTTTACTAAAACTTTTACTGATAGTTATTAGTTTAATGCCGCCTTGGCCTGTTCTACTAACTTGGCAAATGCCTGGGGCTCACTTACGGCAATATCAGCTAAAACTTTACGATCGAGCTCAATATTTGCCTTAGAAAGCCCGTTCATAAATCGAGAATATGTCATATCATAAAGCCTTGCTGCGGCATTAATACGCATAATCCATAAATTACGAAAAGTTCTTTTTTTAGTACGTCTATCACGGTAAGCATACTGCAAAGATTTTTCAACTCTTTCAACTGCTATTCTATAGCAAGTTTTGCTGCGGCCTCTAAAGCCTTTAGCCATATCAATAACTTTTTTATGACGATTTGTTGCGGCGACGCCTCTTTTTACTCTAGCCATCTTTTAAAACTCCTTAAAATTAAATATACGGTAAGAACGATTTAAGAATTTTAACGTCAGAAGCGTTAAGGACAACCATTCCTCTGGCTTGGCGTTTCATTTTCTGTGGTTTTGCTCTTAACTGATGGCGTTTAAATGCGAAAGCACGCATAATTTTGCCTGTACCGGTAACTTTGAATCGTCCCTTGGTAGAACCTTTAGTTTTCAACTTGGGCATTTTTATCTCCTTTAATTTAGTTTATTTTAAGCTTTTTTTATTAAAAAACAAAGCTTACAGCAGTTAGGCAGCCCTGCCTAATATGCTTATTTTCACTTGGAATTAAAGTAATTATAACACTTTTATTTAAATTGCAATCTTTTTTTT
>CAYWTE010000035.1:2033-8712 GCA_964461145.1 uncultured Lactobacillales bacterium
CATACGAGACCCCTTGAGTAACGCAGCGACGAAGTAGATGTCCTATAAAACAGTTTTCAGATGAGGTCTAATTTTATTTTTTTGCAAAAATCGAATTTTTAATACTTGCATACGAAGGCCATTTCCCGATAGCAATTTCATCTAAAGATGGCATTGGACGGTTTAATTTTGAGCTGTATATCCATAAATTTGCCATAACTTTTTTAACATAATTTCTAGTTTCTCTGGAAGGAAGCGTTTCAATAAACAAAAAGGGATCATCAATTCCTTGTGCTCTTTTTTGCCATTTTTTTAAATTTCCAGGACCTGCATTATAAGCAGCGGCAAGATAAAGAAGATTGTTCCTTATATGAGGGTAACTCATTAAATACATTATATATTTTTGCCCTAAATATAAATTATATTCCGGCTCAAATAATATTCCGTTTTTTGACCTTAAACTTTTGTTTTTTGCGATATAAGCTGCAGTTCTTGGCATAACCTGCATTAAGCCCTTTGCCCCTGCTCTACTCATTGCCTCTGTATTAAAACCGGATTCCTGCCTTGCGAAAGCCAACATTAGAGCTTTATCAACTTGCCAACCATCTTTGGGCTGCCAATGAGCAAGAGGATAAAACCCCGATAAATTTTCATACCCTTCTGTATGAGCTAAATATTCTGAGATTTTATATGATAAATATGGAAGCTCCAAAGATTCAGCTGCCTCCAAAAGAATATATTTCATTTCAATCGGAAGTTTTAAATACAATCCTTGAAATTCTTTTTCCGCATAAGAATATTGACCTATTTCAAGCAGTGCAATGGCTCTTTTACCGATATCATAATTTTTTAACTCAGCTAAATCTTCTTTTTCGACTTCAAATTTAATCTTTTTAGACCAATTAAAATTGAGATCTCCCTCGATGTTTTTAAGAGCGACGCAGCCGTAAAAAGTATATGGATATTCAGCAGCAAGATTAAGATATTCATCAGCTTTTTTATAATTTTTATCTTTTTGATAACTTCTATAAGCCCAAAAAGCCCCTGCTGATTTAAGCCAGCTTGAAGATTTTTTATCTTTAGCTAATTTTGCAAAATAATCTCCGGCATTTTTATAATCTTTTTGTTGCCAAGAAACCAGCCCTGAAGCCCACAAACCAATAGGCGTTGAGGTTCTATTTACAGAAGATGTTGCCCATTTATGAGCTAACCCGTATTCTTTATCTAAAAAATAACTAAAACCTAAATATCCTGCTAACTTATCATAATCTTTATTTATTAATTTATTTTTTGTATTCGCATCTTCTAAAATCAGCCTTGCCGATTTTGTTCTACCTTTGAGAAGATTACTCCTAAAATTAGCAAATATTTTTTTTGTAATCAAAGACGCATCATCTTCAGCTTTTAAAAATCCATAATTTTCATAAGACCCCGGAAAGCCGAAATGTTCAGGAGAAATTATTCCTGAAGCTTTCTTTTTTTTCGCTAAATTATAAACTTTTTTTGCATGCGGGTGCTCTTGATAATTATCCAGCCAATTTTTTAATTCTTGTTTTGAACTTATATATTTTGAAGATTGTAAATATCTCATTGATAAAACATATGATAAAAGTATTTTATCGTTTAATTTTTTAATTAATTCGTCTGCTTCTTTAAATTTATCTTTTTTTTGCAGCTCAAAAATTTGCTTATACAAATTTATATCATTATCGCTTAATATTTGAGGTAAAAATTCAAAGCGGCTATCCCTTGCCTGAGCATTATTAAAAACAAACGCCAGACAAAAAAAATAAATTAATAATATAATATTTTTAATAAAAATCTTCATAAAATTCCTTACAAAAAATTATTTATCGTCTTGCCATTTAACAAAAGACGGGCATTCTTCAGCAGACATTTTACGAATACGGCATAAAGTTATTTTATATTGCGGAATCATTCCTTTTTTTAAGTTATAGCAACCTTTTCCCAAAAGCCTAACAGGAACAGTAGCTATAGAATTAGGCTCAATTGCAGAAAATTTTACATTAGTAACGAGATTTCCCCAAGATAAATCCATTTCTAACCCTGAAAAAGTATTATCTGTTTCATTTTTAACATTAAAATTAACAGAACAACTAACTCTATTTGCTAAATTTATTATTTCGACATTATTATAATATACATAAGCGAATTTTTTATTTTCATTATTATCACTTTGGATTTCAGCCTCATTATTATTTTGAACCTCTTGATTTTCTATTTTTTTAAGCGGCTCATTTTGAGCTTTAACATCTTCTTTTTCTTCTGTCCTGACTTCTTTTTGCTCTTCTTTTTGCGAAGAAACTTGAGGCAAAGAAGAAGGCTCTTCTACTTCTGTTTTTGAAGCTTTAAACTCTTCATAAGAAGGAACTTTGCGCATTAAATTAAAGGCATCGTCACTTTCATAGCCTTGAGCAAAACTCTTAACCACGCCAAAAGATAAAAGCAATAAAAAAGCTATAAAAAGTTTATACATTAGTTAGATGTTTCACTTTCTTTTAATGTTTCCAAAGCTTTTTGATATACATCATCGAAAGTTTCTTTTTTCTTTTCTTCTTTTTTATATTTGATAATATTTTCACAGGAATCTGTTTTTGGAATATAAATATTTTTTTCTCCACCGTTTGTTTTCTTTTCTGTTTTTTTCTCCAAGCCCAACATTTTACAATCATAATTAGTAATTTTAGGTAATTCTTTTTCCAAAATATCGCACCAAAGATAAACCGGCTCATGAGATTTTGTAATTTCTTTTCCTGCAGCAAGAGGCTCTTCGATTAAGAAATTAATACTATAAACATCACCGGAATCCTTATCTGCATCATTCCATTCTAATGATGTTTGCAAAGAAACTAGCTGATTTTTCATTTCATTTTTAATATTGGTATCAAAAGTACAATATTCGATATCCATTTCATCTTTATGCCTTTGCATATTACTAAGATATATTGTAATACCGTTACCTACAGCATCTTTCGAGGTAATGCCTTCAGTTGAAAATTCTTTAGGGATTTCTGTTTCTGTAAGTTCTTGAGGAAGCCCTCTTTGCACTTGTCCCAATGCTCCGGGAATTGCAGATGGAGGCACTGTTTTTGAAGAATTATTAACATTATTTCGCAATGCTTGAGCGTTAGCTTCAAAAGATAATGCGTTAACAAGCCCTAGAACGAATAAACAATAAAATATTTTATTTAAAATCATAATTTTTGCCTCTTTTATATGCTTAAAACATAAAAAATTAAACTTTAGAAACTATCTTAGAATAAGGTAAAACAGCCTCTAAATTAGATTATCACTAAAAAAGTTAAAAAAATCAAAACTTTTTAATCAAATTTGCTTATTTTTTTCTTAATTTCGATTAAATCTTGCCAAGCTTTGGCTTTTTGCAGGGCTCCTCGCAACAAATAAGCCGGATGAAAGGTGGGGATAACATCAATATCATTATATTTCTTCCACTTTCCTCTTATTTTAGTAATAGAATCTTCACCGCCTAAAAGCGCTGCAGCAGCAGACCCTCCTAATAAAATTATAATATCAGGTTTAATTATCTCTATTTGCTTAATTAAAAAAGGCAAACAAGTGGCAATTTCTGCAGAAGAAGGCTTCCTATTCCCGGGAGGCCGCCACGGAACAACATTTGTGATATAATAATCTTCTCTGGATTTAAGACCGATAGAAGCCAGCATTTTATCAAGCAACTGTCCGCTTCTTCCCACAAAAGGCTGCCCTATTTTATCTTCATCTCCGCCCGGAGCTTCGCCAATAAGCATAATCTTAGATTTAGGATTTCCCCCTCCGAATACGGTATTTATTGCCGTATCTTTTAAGCTGCAACCATAAAAATTATTAAGAGCCGCTTCTAAATCCTTTAAATTATCAATATTTTCAAGATTTACAGGCTTTTTAACAATGTTTTTTTCTTCCTTAATTATACTTTTTTCATTTTCGAGCTGATTTTTTTTAAACAAATTTGCCCAGCCTATAGGTTTAATTGCTAAAACCTCAGAGATTTCTTCATCAGCATAAAATTTAAGAGCATCAAATTCTTTCATAATATTCTAAAGATAGAAAATTTTTATAAAAAAAGCAATCGGTTCTTTGACATATATAAAAAAATAGATTAAATTAAATTTGAGTTTGTTATTTTATTATTAAAGGCGTTAAAGAATCTAATGTTAAAAAGAATTAAAATACTGATTATACTTATTTTTCAAAGCATTATCTTTTTAACTGCCTGTGAATCAAATATCAATTTAAACGATAAAAATATTCCTCCGAAAAAGTCAGAAATTAAAAGCGAGAAGGGTGCATATCTTTCTGCTGTTGTCGCAAAAATTAGAGGAGATGAAGCAGCTGCAGCTCAATATTTCAAAGAAGCTTTATCTTATGATTCAAATGATGAAGTTATTAATTTAAACGCAATGCTTTCCTTTTCCATAAAAGGAGATTTTGATGAAGCTGCAGTTTATGCAGAAAAAATAATTGCCAAGAATCCTGACAATCCTGCCGCATTAATAATATTAATATCATCACACATAAAACATAGCCGTTTTGAAGATGCCGAAAAGACTATAAAAAAGTTTAATAATAAAAAATACGGCAGCCCGATAATTAATTTAATCCAAAGCTGGATATATGTTGGCTTAGATACCCCTAAAAAACTTGAAATCCAAATAAAAAAATTAAAAAACCAAAACAACACCGAAGCTCCTTATGATTTTATCATCGCATCATTATACGATTCTATCGGACAAGAGGAAAAAGCTAAAACTTATTTTAATAAAACACAAAAGAACAAACAAAATTATTCTGTCCGAGAACTGGAAATAATAACCTCTTTTTATAGGAAAATAGCAAATTTTAAGAAAGCCGAAGAAATATTAAACGCCTCATATTCAGAAAATCCGACATCTGTAATCTTAAAAGACCTTATTTCTTTACAAAAATCATCTTTTTCACAAAATTATGCGAGCAAAGAAACCTTAGCAAAAATAGGAACATCTGACGTTTTATTTGAATATGCCGCAAGATTAAATTATGAAGGAGCAGAAGACTTAGTAATATTAATGGCGAATTTATCTTTATACTTAAACCCTGACTTTGATTTAGCAAAAATACTGCTTGGAGAGGTTTATGAGGCAAAAGAAGATTGGAAAAACGCCATAAAAAGTTATCAATCAGTGCCTTTTTCATCAACTTGTTATACTTCCGCAAAAATAAGAGAAGCGCTATCTTATGCTGAATTAAAAAAGCCTAAAAAATCTCTAACTCTTTTAAGGGAAATTTTATCAAAAAGAGAAGATTTAAACCTCTTATACATAGATATCGGCAATATTTTAAGAGAAAATAAAGATTATGCACAAGCCGTACAAGCTTACAATAAAGTAATAGAAAAAATAGACCCATCAAATCAAGATTATTGGTTTTTATTTTACGCCAGAGGCGTTGCTTATGAAAGATTAGGCAATTGGGATTTATCCAAACAGGATTTAAAAAAATCCTTAGAGCTTAACCCTGATGACCCCTTAGTTCTTAATTATTTAGGATATTCTATGATAGAAAAAGGAGAAAACGAAAAAGAAGCCTTAGATATGCTAAAAAAAGCATACCTTCAAAAAACTAATGACGGCTATATTGCTGACAGTTTAGGCTGGGCTTATTATAAAATAGGCAACTTTAACGAAGCTCAAAAATATATGGAAGAGGCCGCTCAAATTGAGCCTAATAATTCAGTCATAAATGATCATTTAGGGGATATTTATTGGTGTCAAAACCGTAAAAGAGAAGGATTTTTCGAGTGGCAGCGAGCCTTATCCCCTGAAGCTATTTTAGATGAAGCAGATACTTTAGCGATTAAAAACAAAATAAAAGGAAAAAGCTTCCCTTTATGCCCTAAAAAGAAAGCTGAATAAAAATAATGACAATTATAGAAAAAGCTAAAGCCAAAGTAAATTTATACCTTAACATCACCGGCAAACGCTCAGACGGCTACCATTTATTAGACAGCCTTTTTATGTTCACAGAAGACATTTATGACGAAGTTTCTCTTACAAAAGATAGAACCCTTTCCCTTAAAATAACAGGTAATTTCAGCCCCTCTTTAGACGGCGAAAAAAATAATTTAGTCCTAAAAGCCGCAAACCTATTAAAAGAAACATATAAAATTTCCGAAGGTGCAAATATAACTTTAGTCAAAAATCTTCCTGTTTCTTCAGGCATTGGCGGAGGCTCTGCTGATTGTGCCGCAACATTAAGAGGCCTTAACAAATTATGGAAATTAAACTTAAATAATGAAGACCTTGCAAAATTAGGGTTAAAATTAGGAGCCGATGTCCCTGCTTGTATTTATTCAACCGCTTCAAATATAAAAGGTATAGGGGAAATAATAACTCCGGTTTCATTAAACACAAAAGATTTATGGGCTGTTTTAATAAATCCTTTAGAATCGGTTTCAACAAAAGAAATTTTCAAACGTTATACTTTAAGCCAAGCTGATTTTTCTGATTTTGATTATAAAAAAAATTTTATTTTGGAAATATCTAAAAGAAAAAATGATTTAGAACCGATAGCAAAACAGCTTTGCCCTAGTATAGAAGACGTTTTATCCTCTTTTCAAAAAACAAAAAACTGCCCTTTTTTCCAAATGAGCGGCAGCGGAGCCACTTGTTTTGGATTATATAAA
>CAYWTE010000036.1:0-8545 GCA_964461145.1 uncultured Lactobacillales bacterium
ATTCAATGTCTGGGTCTGTCCATTTCATTAATTTAGCAGTTTCACAAGCAATTCTGCCGTACTCTGTAGGCGTTTTTGCACCAATCTGCCACGGACCGTCCATTTCATTTCCGAGACACCAAGTCTTGATTCCGAACGGCTTCTCAAATCCGTTCTCTTTTCTCATATTTGCGTAATAGGTATCTGTTTCGCTATTACAATACTCAACAAAATTTCTGGCATCCTCCGGTCCGCGCGTACCTAGATTGACTGCCATCATCACTTCTGTACCGGCACGTTTTGCCCATTCCTGAAACTCATCAATTCCTACCTCATTCGTTTCAACAGAAAACCATGCCAATTCCATTTTCTTAGGACGCTTTGTTTTGTCTCCTGTACCGTCTTCCCAATGGTATCCCGACACAAAGTTTCCACCCGGGTATCTCACGATGGGCACTTGTAACTTCTTAACCGCATCCATGACATCCTGACGAAATCCCATGTCATCTGCCGTAGCATGGTTTGGCTCATAGATACCACCATATACAGCTCTTCCAAGATGTTCAATAAAAGAGCCGTAGATTCGGTTGTCAATCTCTCCTATTGCCTTGTCTTTACTTAACTTAATTTTTGCGTTCATACTAATCCTCTCTTTTCATGTACTTTTTACTAATTCAAAGCCTCGTAAGCCAATATTTCCTGTTCCTCTATACGTGAAATAGAGCTCTGTTTTACCATTCGGAATGCTGATAGGCGCATCACTTTTGGTCCATACATTTGCGTTGCCAATCGGAATTGTTGCAAGTACCGCTCCATCCCATGAAGTTCTGACTTCAATGATACCATTCCCATATCCTCTGGAATAAATGCCAATCCTTGTAACATTTTCACACGCAAAGTATTTGAAACCCATCGTTGCATAATCACGTATATTTCCGATATAACCGATTTCTTCCATGCCGTCGCATCCGTCCTGCATAATCTTCGGAAAATGCCCTTCGCTATAGGACGGATCATCATTGCCGCCTACATAAACAGATGTAACTTCATTAAACAGATTACATGCAATATATGTCGGATAATAGCCACTTCCTCTTAACCAGCCATGATTAAGCCCGCAAGAAGTCATCTCCACCTGAGGTATCGTCCCATCCGACAATATTTCAATTTTCTCGGCACAACCTTGACGACTGAACCAAGTACCGTTTGTATGTCGGTGGTAGAAGATATACCAATTTCCATTAATCTTCTCAATCCCCCCATGATTATTGGCCCCATATGCCATAGGTTGCTCTGCAGGCTTATAACTGTCAATGTGTAAATCACAATTACTGATAACAACACCTGCATACCGAAAACCTTTCGTCGGTTCCTTACTGATAGCATAACATAATTCATGCATCAATATTGAAGAATAAATCAGATAATAAGTATCATCCACTTTCCTAATAGATGGTGCTTCAAAGAATTCATGTCCTTCAAATCCGCTCCCTTCACTATATTCACAACCCGGAGCAACAAAGACCGGTTCTTCCACTATGGTCAGCATGTCCGGAGCTAATACAGTTGCCATAGCACCTTTTCTGCTTTTATCACCCTTTCCGCAAAAACCTGTATACAGATATACTTTATTGTCTTCAAACAAAACTCCCGGGTCAAACTGTGGCTGATCGCCATCTCGCTCACCAAGTCTTCTGCCATTCTTATCATGTACGTATCCGTAAAATTGATACAATCCCGCCGGTGTATCACATACTGCCACGGAAACAACCGGCACTTTATCCAGCACATAATATAGATAGTATTTTCCATCTGCTCCACGCGTCACATCCGGTGCATACAAACACATATGTCCGTCTTTATTGAGCGGGTCTGCCGTTTTTTCGTAAATAACACCTTCATATCTCCAATCAGCCAAATCATCAACGGGAGCAGACCAGCAAACATAGTCACCCATGCAGAAGACATATCCATTATAAAAATCGTGCGAACCGTAGATGTATACTCTATCGTCAAACACATGTGGTTCTCCGTCCGGAACATATTCCCACGACGGCAAATATGGATTAAAAGCTTGCTTCTTCATATTCCTTTTCCTCCAAACAAGTGATTTATAGCAGCCATTTCATTGCAATATCCAAGTAAGCATTCCAGAATTCAAAATTATGGTCGCCTTCACTTTCCAAATAGGTATGTTCCACCCCATTTTCTTTCAAAAAGTCGGCGAACTCTCTGTTATTTTCCAGTAGAAAATCACTTGTTCCACACGCCATAAATATCTGTGGTATCTCTTTTTCTTCCATCAGCAATTGTCTGATTAGTTCTTCCGGATTATTTTCGCTGATTTCCAATCGCTCAGGCTGTCCAAACATGAGGCGGTAATACTCATAATTGGCAATATCATTCCCCTTGCCCGGTTTCATATTCTTTACTTCATGAATGATTAATGCAGAAGAGAGCGCAAATACTTTACCAAAAGTCTCCGAATACTTAAATGCCGTATGCAGAGCGCCAAACCCTCCCATGGAAAATCCACCGATATATGTTTCGCTTCTTAAATCCGATACCGGAAATGTCTTGCGAATATAATTCGGAAGTTCTTCACCAATAAACGCTGCATACTTTCTGCCGGTTGCTTCGCCGTCCAGATAAAAACTGTTCTCGCCGGTAGGCATCACAATACACATATGATATTTCACCGCAAATTCTAAAACCTTGCTGTTTAACATCCAATCGGTATGTGTTCCGTTGTAACCATGTAACAGCAGTAAAAGTCTCATGGGTGCTGTAGTCATATCATCTGTCTCATTTGGCAGTATAAATTTAAAAGTAACCGTTCGTTTTAAACATTCTGAATAGAAATCCAAACTTCCGTATGCCATACTATTTACCTCCGGTATTCATCATTTATTTCTTTTGCTGCATCACTCTGTCATAATCATAGCCCCTGTCACCATACTGTACACATGGTTTCAAGCTAAAGTAGGTAACGCCGTTTTCTTTCACAGAAAACTGTAATAAAAGTTTTTGACCGTCTGTCTCTACAATCGTTGTATCGATTTCAGGTCTTGCACTTTCTCTTAGGAATTCTCTTTGCGCAACAGATAAACTCTGTGGCTCACCCATGTTGTGCCAATGTCTCAATGGATTACAGGTCTGTTCATCCACCACTTTTTGTGTGAGGCAATACTGTATGCCTGCCTGTTTGGTGCCGATTTCCACTTCAAGATTCAGTTCCAAATCCGTTCCTGTTCTGGTCACACAATCGTTCCAAATCAAACCGGAATAACTTCCGTCTTCTCTTTCCATCATAATTATATTGTCCGATTTATGTACACACTTTCCTTCTAAATCCCGAAAGAATTTGAAAGTCCAAAATGTCGGCTTTGGAATACATCCATTTGCCACCAGACCAAAACCACCGTGAAACGGCGAGAAGGGCACACCAAGTTCTTCAAAGATATCCCCAAATGTCCAATACGAATATGACTCATTATCATCTCCCAAGTGAGAAAGTAAATGCGCAATATATGCTGCATTCTGATTGGTATCATGCAGAGGACAATTCGGAATATAAGAAGTATTAAATTCTGTGATATGAATTTCCATACCTCGATATTCCTCATACTTATCTACCAGTTCTCTGGTTGTATGCAGATATCCGAGTCCTTCTTCAATCTCCTGTAACTTTGCATATCCGTAATGTCCGACCGTCTCAGGAACTTCTGTCGTGTAATGATGTCTTGTCACAAAATCCAATGGTATTTTCTCTTCATGACAAAACTTCATGAATTCACGTATCCACAGTTCATCTTCTACGCCACAGATAGCAGGACCGCCCACTCTGAAATCTGCATCCATTTCTTTGATTGCCGTAAATGTTTTATGAAACAGTCTAAAATACTCCTTCATATCGGCATCTTTCCAAAAAACGGGTAGGTTCGGCTCATTCCACACTTCAATCGGCCATGTCAGTACTTCTTTCCTTCCGTAGCGTTCTATCAAATGCTGCAATGTATGTTGAACCAAGGCACACCAATCATCATAATTCTGAGGCGGTGTTACATTTCCCTTCCAATAAAATACGGTTTGCTCCCCAGATGCCAACCGCTCCGGCATAAATCCCAGTTCCAAAAAAGGTCGGATGCCAAGCGAAAGATAACTGTCCATTACCAAATCCAAATAGGTAAAATTGTACTCTGTCTTTTGATTTCCATTTTCATCTTCATAAACCTGGTAAATAGCCATATCATCAGCAAACAGTCCATGTCCTCGAATGAATTGAAATCCGATTTCCTGCTGTACAAGTTTTAATTGGTCATAATATTCCTTTTGCAGTGCCAGCCCCATCCTTCCGGTTCCGATACAATAAGCTGCATGATTTCGGAAGTTATATTCTTTTGTTGAGTCTACTACGCATTTAATTGTCTTTGTCATTTTACCACCTCGCGCTACACATTTCTGTGTGATAAAAAAGGGAGGAAGTGACTCCTCCCTTTCCTTTTTTAAGTTATATTACTTTCTTGCATCGATAACCGGCTGATATTTTTGTGTATCAAATTCAACCAATTGACTCCATCCAAGGCCTTCCATCTGTGTAACCATATCGTCCCACATCTGATCAAATTCAGCATCGCTGGTTGCAAAAATCATCTTCCATGAGCCGTCTTTTACCAAATCAGCACATTGTCCTCTAATAAGAGATATATCAGTATCATCAATATCCAGTATCATATTAACACTTGCAACCGGAGTAAGTAAACCATTTGCTTTGTAATATTCTACTTCATTTGCCGCACCAAACTTCTCAGCCCATTCTTTCGTTGTCTTTGTCTTGTTCTTCTCTACTGTTGATGACCAGAAGTTTGTATCATAAGACTCACCTGTTTCAGGATTTGTGTCTTTATCTCCGATAATCCACTGATTTACCTGATTATTTCCGTCAGTCCATGAGCCACCACCCTGCTCATCAGGAACCTGAACATCTTTGGTGAATCTGTTGAATCCATCATCAGTCAATGTATAAGTACCATCTTCATTTACTGTGTAAATTAAGCCTTCTGTACCTGCATGCTGGTAAGTTCCGCCTTCGGCAGATGCTAACCAATCAAGGAATTCCATAATTCTTGCCTTCTTATCTTCAGGAACCTGAGAACCGATTCCCCATGCACGACCTGATCCATAATAGTAATCAGATGTCTGGAAGATATTTGTGTCTGCAATCGGAACTGCTGCATAGTTTACACCCTGCTCGCCTCTTTCAGGTGTATTCCAGAAACCTCTTTGCCAACTATACCAAAACAGATATACACGTCCCTGTTTCATCTTATTATCACATACGGTAGTCCAATCCTGTGTAGCAGAGTCAGGATCTACAATACCCATCTGATTTGCTTCGTATAAGAAGTGAAGCATTTTATAATATGCACCGTTTTTGTCTGTCAAAGGTACAATACTGTTATCTGTTCCAATCAGAACCGAACCGTTTACTTCCTGTCCATACCATTTTGTCATCTGATTTACAGTCTCAATACTGGTGTTATCCCAGTCAGGCCATAAACTGATTGCATAAGCCTTGTCACCGGCTTCGTTTGTCGGATGAGCATCCTGGATTTTCTTCAATAAGTCTAGGAGGTCATCCAAATTCTTCAGTTCCGGACATCCCTGCTCTACATAGAGATTCCATGGAATCGAAGGATAAGATAATACGGTATCTGCCACATAAGCTGTTGGTCCGTTTGCATTCATTTCAGTCGGAATTGCATAAGTTGCACTACCGTCACCCATGGATGCATTAAACAAATCAATCTGCTCTTTGTATCTGGTCAGATTTTCACAGCCTGTAATGTCCATTGACTGTACCAATCCGGCATCTACACATTCTAACATATCTGCATTATCCAGAATGACGATGTCACCCAAATTACCGGAAGCACATCTGGTCTGATAGAGAGATGTCGGGTCGCCGGATACCTGAGGTGCAATAATATTCAACTTAATATTGAACTTATCTTTCAGAACTTTTCCATACCAGCCTGTTTGCTCTCCCTGGAAGTTTGCAGCCACATCATACATCTCAATTACGAGTTCTTCATCATGTGAAACTTCTGTTGCTGTTCCTTCTGCTGCATCTTCTGTTGTTGCTCCCTCTGTTGCTGCCTCTTCTGTAGCAGTTGCATCGGTCGCTGTTGGCTCCGCATTTTTTGCACATCCTGTAAATACCATAGATGCAGCAAGTGCTGCGGCTAACACTTTGGTCATTAAACTCTTTCTTTTCATTTTCTTCCTCCTTCTCTATATAAAGGTTATCTCTAACCTTTTACAGCGCCTACCATGATACCCTTTACAAAATATCTCTGGAACATCGGGTAAACCATAATAATCGGTATAACGACGATAATCGTTACCGTCATCCTGACACTCGTTGCAGTCTGCGTTGTCGATGCAGCCGCTGCTGCAAGTGCCGTACCGGAACCTTGCTTTGCCAGACTGGATAATGAACTTGCCTGATTCAAATACTGATACAGAACAAACTGCAATGGATATAACTTCGTGTCCGTAACCAACAGCAAAGTGTCCTGAAAAGCATTCCACTGATTGACAGCAGAGAAAATCGCAACCGTAGCCATAATCGGTTTGATGACCGGAACCATAATACGCAAGAAAATAGTCATGATACCGGCTCCATCTATCTTCGCAGCTTCCTGCAACTCCTTCGGTACAGATTCAACGAATGTTTTCGTCAAAATAATATTGAACGGAGAAATCACAAGTGGGAAAATGTAACCCCAGAAATTATTGGTTAATCCCAAATTCATCATTGTCAAAAACCAAGGTATAATTCCCGCATTGAAATACATGGTTGCTACAATGATGCGATACCATATTTTTCTGTGCCACATTTCTTCCTGGGTGAACATAAATCCCAAAAAGGCAGAAGCCGCAACCGTTGCAGAGGTACCAATGACTGTTCGAAGTATGGATATCTTCGCTGCCTGGAATAGTCCATTTGTCTTTAGGGCACTCACATAGTTTTTGAAATGGATACCTACCGGATAAAACAAAATTTTACCCTTTTCGCTTAAATCATTTGCGCTGATTGTATTGATGAATATGTAGTAAAACGGGTAAATACACAGTATCGCGCAGATAATAAATATCACGTAACAGCTAACACTCAGAGTCTTATCACCTAGACTGGTATGTATTTTCTTTTTTGTATTTTTCATCACATTCACCACCTATATAACACTTTCCCCTCTGATCAACTTAGAAAATCCATTTACGGCAAACAGCAAAATGACACTGACCACACTCTTCAACATACTGAGCGCTACTGAAACCGAATAGCTTCCGCTTACCATGGCCAGATTATAAACATACAAATCCAGCACCTGAATATATTCTTTGTTGAACGCATTTTGGAATACATAATACTGTTCCATACCATTTGTCAGGAAGTTTGCCAGATTAATCATCAGTAAAACGAAATAAGTCGGTAACAATCCGGGGATTGTAATATATCTGATAATTTGCATTCTGGAAGCTCCGTCCACCTTGGCCGCCTGATACAACTCATCATCAATTCCTGCAATTGCCGCAATATACATAATTGCTGCCCATCCAAGATTCTTCCATGTCAACCACAGCCATTGTTTGAACCATATATGTTCGGACGTCTGGAGAAACAAAATCGGTTCCTGTGTCAAACCAAGATCCATCAACACCGTATTCATCATACCGCTGGCACTGAACAAACTGAATGCTATGGAGTAAACCAATACCCAGCTGATAAAATTCGGTAAAGTGGTAACTGTCTGTATAAATTTTCGGAATTTGGCATTTCTGATTTCATTCAGAAATACAGCAAATAGCATTGGCAGCCATGATGTTCCTAACGTCAATCCACTCATAGCAAATGTATTCTTCAGAACCTGCAAGATCTGTTTTACTTTAATGGGATTCTCCACCAATGAGATAAACCATTTAAATCCGACAAACTCCGAATCAGAAAAAGGTTTTGGCGGACGATAGTCAAAGAACGCATAGGTCCAGCCATATAGTGGATAATAAGAAAATACAAATACTAAAACCAGAAATGGTAGAATCATCAAGAATAACTTAATTGAATTCCATTTTTTGTTCACACTCACGGATTTCATATAATTCCTCCCTCGTAGGTTTAACGTTAAACCTTATTACACCGTAAGTATAGTTATGTTTCTTGATTAAGTCAATATTTTTTCATAAAAAATCAAAATTCTGTTAATATCTTATTAATCTTATCCGATATGTTTGTGCATTATTCACAATGTTGAACGATTAACATAATATACTTCAATCGATTAAGTTGATTTGTTGCATAAACATCAAAAAAAGGAAAACCATATTCCGGTTCTCCTTTTACACACGCTTCACTCATCTAAATACACTTTATCTAATTAAATTTTTTAACGGAATTTCTTTCAATAAATGTACATGGAATCGGTATTTCTATAATCTCTTCCTTCTCCGGTTCCGTCCACTCCTCATCTAAACGCTTTAACAATATCTCTGCTGACTTTCT
>CAYWTE010000037.1:0-4789 GCA_964461145.1 uncultured Lactobacillales bacterium
AAATGGCGGTTCACGTTCCGCTCTCTTTAGAAGCGCAGTTAGAAGCCAGAGTGCTGATGATGTCTACTAATAACATTCTATCACCTGCTAACGGCAAGCCTATTATCGTTCCAACACTCGATATTATCTTAGGTTTGTATTATTTAACTATGGAAGTTAACGGCGCTAAAGGCGAGGGAATGATATTTTCCGGCATTGATGAAATACTTCACGCTCTTCATATTCACGCCGTATCTCTTCACGCTAAGGTTAAGTGCAGAGTTAAAAATTACGATGAAGAAGGTAATGTTGTATATAAAACTATGGAAACAACTCCGGGACGGGTTATTCTTTCTGAAGAACTTCCTGATAATAAAGATATTCCATTTGAGCTATTAAACAGAACGTTACGTAAAAAAGATGTATCTGATGTTATCGATGTCGTTTATCGTAATTGCGGTCAGAAAACCACGGTTATATTCGCTGATAGGGTTATGGGATTAGGGTTTAAATATGCTAATTTATCAGGAATTTCTTTTGGTGTTCACGACCTTATTATTCCTGAAGTTAAAAAGCAAATGATTGAAGAAACCGAAGCTCAAGTTAAGGAATTTGAAAAACAATATCAAGATGGTCTTATTACTCACGGTGAAAAATATAATAAGGTCGTCGATGCTTGGTCAGCTTGTACGGATAGAGTTTCTGATGCAATGATGAAGGTTATGTCGCAAGACGACCCGGTAAGAGGCAGAAACCCGATATTTATGATGGCCGATTCAGGCGCTCGTAGCTCGGCAACTCAGCTTAAACAATTAGCAGGTATGCGAGGGTTGATGGCTAAGCCATCGGGTGAAATTATCGAAACGCCAATTATTGCAAATTTTAAAGAAGGATTAACCGTTCTTGAGTACTTTAACTCAACACACGGAGCTCGTAAAGGGTTGGCGGATACTGCTCTTAAAACAGCAAATTCAGGTTATTTAACAAGACGTTTGGTTGATGTCGCTCAAGATGCTATCATTAATAAACTTGATTGCGGTACGGAAAAAGGTATTACAGTTCGTCCGGTTATGGATGGTGGTACCGTTGTTGTTCCTATTTCAGAAAGAGTTCTAGGCAGAGTGGTGCAAGAAGACGTCATTAATCCTGATACAGGCGAAGTCGTTGTTCATAAAGGAAAACTCGTCGATGAAAAAGATGCAGAGGCTATCGAAAAAGCAGGCGTTGAAAAAGTTTATATTCGTTCAGTATTAACTTGCGAATGTAAAGACGGCGTTTGTGCTGCTTGTTATGGTCGTGATTTGGCTAGAGGTACTCCGGTTAATATCGGTGAAGCTGTCGGCGTTATCGCTGCTCAATCAATCGGTGAACCGGGAACTCAGCTTACTATGCGTACGTTCCACATCGGAGGTGCTGCACAAAGAGGTGCAGAAAAATCCAGTATTGAAGCTAATGTTGCAGGTACTGTTAGTATCGAAAATGCAAATATCGTTAAAGATAAAAATGGTGTAGGCATTGTTATGGTTCGAAATAGCGAACTGGTAATTAAAGATGCTAAAGAAAGAGAAAAAGCCAGATATAGACTTCAATATGGTACAAGACTTAAAGTAAGTGACGGCGATAAAGTTAAAGCAGGGCAAAAAATTGCCGAATGGGATCCTTATACTTCTCCGATTATTACAGAAGTTTCCGGAAATATCAGAATGCTTGATTTGATAGATGGAGTTTCTTTGCGTGATGAAGTCGACGAAACTACAGGTATAGTTTCAAAAGTGGTTACCGATTGGAAAAGTAAGCCAAAAACTGCTAACTTAAAGCCAAGAATAGAAATCGTTGATGCAAAGGGCGATGTTATCAGACTTAAAAACGGAGCTCCGGCAAGTTACTTTATGTCTGTTGATTCTATTCTTTCCGTTGAAGACGGTGCTGAAGTTGAAATCGGTGATGTTATGGCAAGGCTACCCAGAGAAGGTTCAAAAACTCGTGATATTACCGGTGGTTTGCCGCGTGTTGCTGAACTGTTTGAAGCTAGAAAGCCAAAAGACCATGCTATTATATCCGGTGTAGAAGGCAGAGTCGAATTCGGTAGAAACTATAAAACAAGGCAAATGATAAAGGTCGTGCCTTCTAAGAGTAACGAAGAAGCTATCGAATATTTAATTCCTAAAGGACGGCACTTAGCTGTTCAAGAAGGAGATTTTGTAAGAAAAGGCGACCCGCTTTTAGAGGGTTCTCCAGTTCCTCACGATATCTTGAAAGTCTTGGGTATTGAGGCTTTGGCTGACTATATTATTAAAGAAATTCAAGATGTTTATAGACTTCAAGGTGTTAAAATTAATGATAAGCATATCGAAGTTATCGTTAAGCAAATGCTGCAAAAAGTTGAGATTACTGAACCGGGTGATACTACTTTACTTACAGGCGAACAGGTTGATAAGGATACCTTTAAACTTGAATGTGAAAAAGCTATTGCTGAGGGCGGCGAGCCTGCTAAAGCAGAGCCGGTACTTTTAGGTATTACTAAAGCAAGCTTGCAGACTAAGTCATTTATCTCGGCAGCTTCCTTCCAGGAAACTACTAGAGTGCTTACAGAAGCAGCTGTTGCGGGTAAAACCGATTCTCTTATCGGGCTTAAAGAAAACGTTATTGTTGGAAGGTTAATTCCTGCCGGTACAGGTGCGGTTATGAATAAATTCCGCAAAGTGGCTATGAATAACGATAAAGAAATCGCTATGATTAGAGAAGAACAAGAAAAACAAAAATTAGCAGCAACCGCAGAATCTCAAGAAACGCAGAATGCTAATGAATAATTAGTTTAATACTAAATAAAACTTAAAGCTCGGAGATTTATTTTTCTTCGAGCTTTTTTCTTTAGACCTATTGACATATTTTTTAATTTCTGTTAGTGCTTTTGGCGAATATCTTATTTTTTTAGGTATTTGGATATGTGATTTTTATGAAAGATGAAAATTTAGCTCTTTTAAAAATGTTTCTTATAAGCCTTGGGCTTACAGGAAATCTGTGGCAAAGAGAAGAAAAAAACTTTGCTCAGTATCGCGGAGAAATTGAAAAATTTCAGAAAGAATATGGATTTCATCTAATGGCTATCGATGGTCTTAAGTTTGTTATAATAGGCCCTCCCGGAGCCGGAAAATCTTTTGTTATGTATACTTTGGCAAAGATTTTTGGAAAAGAATTGCTTTCTCAAGATGATATGGAAGAACGAGCTTTAGCTAAAATAGCATTGAATAATAAAAATTTAATGCATGAAGTTTATTCTCATCAAGTTTCGCTTAAGCAGGCAATCAAAGAGGAATACGGTAAGCGCTGGATTGAAAATTTTAGAATATCTATTCTTAAAAATATGATCAAACGAGCCAAGGATAATCCTTTTTTACTTTTAGATATTAACGGTAAAGTTGGGTTGTCTTCTCATATGATTAATATGCTTAAGCAAAATGGCTTTAAAATTATATATCTTCAAATGTTGGAAGAAGAAATTTTTGCTCATTTTCAAGATAATCTTGATGAAATTAATGCAAGAACTAATATTAAAGCAGCTTATGAAAAAGGAGAAATAAAATTTAGCGAGCTTTTATTTCAGATAGCGGACAGAAATCCGATATATGAAAAAAACGCCGATGTTGTAGTCGGAATCGGAGTTAATCCTATGGAAACTCTGGCAATTGTTACGGACGCTTTGTTTGACATTTGTAAGCAAAAATGAGGCTTACTCTAATTTATAATTTTATATTTTATAAGTTGAGTAAGCTTTTTTATTTTAAATTAAAAAGTTTTAAAAGAACGCTTGACAAGTTTTAAAAGTGAGTCTAGTATCCTCCGACTCTTAAGTTTACCGCATATAGGTTGCTAGTCCAACCTGATAAGGTAATTAAAAGACCGGAATTTACGGTTTTTGTTATAAAGATATAAAAAGAACTAAATCAGCTTTTAGGGAAACTCCATTTATAATGGCGTTTTAGTTAATGTTATTTTTAATAATAATGTTTGTTGCAACAAATATAAATAAAAAGGATGAATTTGAATGCCTACAATTAATCAATTGATTAAAAAGCCTAGAGCACCTAAGGTAAAACACAATAAGGTGCCGGCTATGGAAGCTTGTCCTCAGAAAAGAGGCGTTTGTACGAGAGTTTATACAACTACTCCAAGAAAACCTAACTCAGCTTTGCGTAAAGTAGCTCGTGTTAGATTAACTAATAGTTTTGAAGTAGCTTCTTATATTCCCGGTGAAGGGCATAATTTACAAGAACACTCTGTAGTTATGATTAGAGGCGGGCGTGTTAAGGACTTACCTGGTGTGCGGTATCACATTATTAGAGGTACCTTAGATACTCAAGGCGTTGCAAAACGTAAGCAACGTAGATCTTTATACGGCGCAAAGCGTCCTAAGTAATTGATAAGGAAACAAAAAAAATGTCAAGACGGCATAGAGCAGAAGTCAGAAAAGTTAACCTTGATCCCAGATTTGGCGATAAGGTTATTACTAAATTTATTAATAGCATAATGTTAGATGGTAAAAAAACCGTTGCAGAAAAAATAGTTTACGGTGCTTTAGATAAAGTAGCCGGAAAACTTAAGAAAAATGCAGTAGAAGCTTTTCATGAAGCTATCGATAACGTTAAACCGGTTGTTGAAGTTCGTTCTCGTCGTGTTGGCGGTGCAACTTATCAGGTGCCAATGGAAGTTAGAGCAGAACGTCGTCAGGCGTTAGCTATCAGATGGATAGTCGGTGCTGCTCGTAAGCGGTCTGAAAATACTATGGAAGACAGATTAGCTGCAGAATTTG
>CAYWTE010000037.1:4822-8489 GCA_964461145.1 uncultured Lactobacillales bacterium
AGAAGCTAACAAAGCTTTCTCCCACTATAGATGGTAATGATGAGAGATTAAAGATTATGGCAAGAACAACAGACATACAAAAATACAGAAACATAGGTATTATGGCGCATATTGATGCCGGCAAAACTACTACTACGGAGCGTATTTTATTTTATACCGGACACTCACATAAAATCGGTGAAGTTCACGACGGCGCTGCAACTATGGACTGGATGGAACAAGAACAAGAACGCGGAATAACTATTACTTCTGCTGCAACTACTTGTTTTTGGAAAGATCACAGAATCAATATTATTGATACTCCGGGTCACGTTGATTTTACTATTGAAGTTGAACGTTCTCTTAGAGTTTTAGACGGTGCAATTACGGTTTTTGATGGTGTAGCAGGCGTTGAACCTCAATCGGAAACTGTTTGGAGGCAAGCAGATAAATATCACGTTCCAAGATTTTGTTTTGTTAATAAACTTGACAGAACAGGCGCAAGCTTTGATAGATGCGTCGGAATGATTAAAGACAGGTTAGGGGCGACCCCTTTGGTTATGCAGATTCCTATCGGGGCAGAAGCAGACTTTAAAGGTGTTGTTGATTTAGTTAGGAATATAGCCGTTATTTGGAAAGAAGAAACTTTAGGAGCTAAGTTCGAAGAGCTGGAAGTTCCTGCCGATTTAAAAGATAAAGCAGCTAAGGCAAGAAATGAATTAATTGAAATTGCCGTTGAAGCCGATGATGATGCTATGGAAAAATATCTTGAAGGTGTCGATATTGATGTTGATACGTTGAAAAAATGTATCCGTAAAGGTACTATTGAGCGTAAATTTGTTCCGGTATTATGTGGATCTTCTTTCAAAAACAAAGGTGTACAGCTTTTATTAGATGCTGTTGTTGATTATTTGCCTTCTCCGGTTGATATTCCTCCGGTTAAAGGAACAATTCCTGGCAAAGATACTGAGGTTTCAAGAAAATCAGATGATAAAGAACCGTTATCTGCTTTAGCATTTAAGATTATGAATGATCCTTTTGTGGGTTCTTTAACATTTGTTAGAGTTTACTCAGGTGTTTTAGAAAGTGGAAGCTCAATTTATAACTCAATTAAAGATAAAAAAGAGCGTATCGGCCGTATGCTTTTAATGCATGCAAATCACCGTGAAGACATTAAAGAAGCCAGAGCAGGCGATATTGTTGCAGTGCTCGGTCTTAAAGATACAACAACAGGTGAAACGTTATGCGATTCAGCAAATCCTGTTTGTTTAGAAAAAATGGATTTTCCAGAACCGGTTATTGATATTGCCGTTGAGCCTAAAACTAAAGCTGATATGGAAAAAATGGGGTTGGCTTTATCTCGTCTTGCAATGGAAGACCCTTCTTTTAGGGTTCGTTCAGATGAAGAAAGCGGACAGACAATTATTAGCGGAATGGGCGAATTACACTTGGAAATTATCGTTGATCGTATGAAGCGTGAATTTAAAGTAGAAGCTAACGTAGGCCAACCACAGGTTGCTTATCGTGAAACAATTACAAAAGATGCTGATGTTGATTACTTACATAAAAAACAATCAGGCGGTTCAGGTCAGTTCGCTAGAGTTAAAATTAAGTTTGAAAAAGCTCCTGCAGACGGAAGTTTTGAGTTTAAAAACACTGTTGTTGGCGGTAATGTTCCAAAAGAATATATTCCTGCTGTTGAAAAAGGCTTGAAAGAGGCTATGAAAACAGGAAGTATAGCAGGGTTCCCTTGTGTTGGGATTAAAGCTACACTTTATGACGGAGCATATCACGAAGTTGACTCTTCGGCTATGGCTTTTGAAATTGCAGCTCGTGCAGCCTTTAGAGAAGGTTTGCAAAAAGGTGCTGTTAAACTTTTAGAGCCGATTATGGACGTTGAGGTAGTAACTCCTGAGGATTATATGGGAGATATTATCGGTGATCTTAACTCAAGAAGAGGGAATGTTTCCGGTATGGATCAAAGAGGAAATGCGAGAGTTATAAAAGCAGAAGTACCTCTTTCAAATATGTTTGGTTATGTTAATCAACTTCGTTCAATGTCACAAGGAAGAGCTCAATATACAATGCAATTCTTAAAGTATACGCTTGTTCCTGATAATGTGATGGAAGAAGTTAAAGCTAAGTTAAATGGTTAATTTTTAAGGTTATTTAAGGAGTAAGAAGAAATGGCGAAAGAGAAATTTGAACGGACGAAGCCGCACTGTAATATCGGCACTATCGGGCACGTTGACCACGGTAAAACAACACTTACTGCGGCTATTACAAAAGTTATGGCAGAATTTGGCAGAGCAGAGTTTTCCGCATATGATAAAATTGATAAGGCTCCCGAAGAAAGAGAACGCGGAATTACAATTTCAACATCACACGTTGAATATGAAACAGAAAAAAGACACTATGCTCACGTAGACTGTCCGGGTCACGCTGACTATGTTAAGAACATGATTACCGGTGCAGCACAAATGGACGGAGCAATATTAGTCGTATCAGCAGCTGACGGTCCGATGCCTCAAACAAGAGAGCACATTTTGCTTGCTCGTCAAGTCGGCGTTCCTGCTATCGTTGTGTTTATGAATAAAGTAGACCAAGTAGACGATGCAGAATTATTAGAATTAGTTGAACTTGAAATTAGAGAATTATTATCTTCTTATGAATTTCCAGGCGATGATATTCCTATAGTTAAAGGTTCAGCCTTGGCTGCATTAGAAGGCAAGAATGAAGAAATCGGGAAGAAAGCTATATTAAAATTAATGGACGAAGTTGATGCATATATTCCTCAGCCTGACCGTCCGAAAGATAAGCCATTTCTTATGCCGATTGAAGACGTATTTTCAATTCAAGGACGCGGAACTGTTGTTACCGGCCGTATTGAACGCGGTGTAATTAAAGTCGGAGAAGAAGTAGAAATTATCGGAATTAAGCCGACGATTAAAACAACTTGTACCGGAGTTGAAATGTTCCGTAAGCTTCTTGATCAAGGTGAAGCAGGTGATAACGTAGGTGTATTACTTCGTGGTACTAAGAGAGAAGAAGTTGAACGCGGACAAGTTTTGGCAAAACCCGGTTCGATTACTCCGCATACGATTTTTGAGAGCGAAAGCTATATTTTAACTAAGGAAGAAGGCGGACGTCATACTCCATTTTTCAGTAACTATCGTCCACAATTTTACTTTAGAACGACAGACGTTACCGGTTCGATAAAACTTGCAGAAGGAGTTGAAATGGTAATGCCCGGAGATAAAGTTAATATGACAGTTGAACTTATCGCTCCGATAGCAATGGAAGAAGGTTTAAGATTTGCTATCCGTGAAGGCGGAAGAACAGTCGGCGCCGGCGTTGTTATAAAAGTTATAAAATAAATCCGTAAGATAAATTAAAGGATTTACTTATTTTTATAAAATAATACTTGATTTTTTAGGTCGGGGTAGGTATTTTACCCCGACTCTGTGTTTAAATAAATGAATAAATAAAGAGTCAAGGTTTTGGTATATTTTGGGATATTATAGGGGTGTAGCTCAATTGGTAGAGCACCGGTCTCCAAAACCGGGGGCTATGGGTTCGAGACCTATCACCCCTGCCAAAATTGTATTTCTAAGGGCATCTGCTTCGTTGTTAGCGAGATGTCAATTAATCCACGTATGTCTTTATACGCTAGGATTAATTGCCACTC
>CAYWTE010000038.1:0-5104 GCA_964461145.1 uncultured Lactobacillales bacterium
GTATTTGCTCCAAGCATTTCTTTTTCATCTGCCGCTATCATTACTCCGCATTTTAATCTTTTATTATTCGCTATATCAACGATTTGCGTTAAATAATATTCTTTGGCAGCATTGTTATCATCAAGCTCTTTTAATAATGAACTTATATGCTTTCCTGAAATACATATTATCCCCGAATTACAAAGAGTTATGGCTTTTTCTTTAGAATCTGCATCTTTAAACTCTATTATCTTACTGAGATTATTATCTTTTATTAATAACCTGCCGTATTGACCAGGATTATCACTTTCAAAACCTAAAACCGTAATTGCATTATTCTGGCTTGTATGTTCCTCTATTAAACATTTTAAAGTTTTTGCTTTTATCATCGGGCTATCACCGAATAGAACCAAAATATTACCATCAAAATCTGCTTCATTTTGCCAAGCTATTTGAACTGCGTGTCCTGTGCCTAGCCGCTCTTTTTGAACCGCTATTTTATAAGGATAAACCAAAGTTTCTAATTCTTTAAAGCCTTCGCCTATAACTGCTGTAATGTCTTTTATACTCAACCTTTCCAGTACTGAAATTATTATATTTATCATAGGCTTATCTGCTATTTTGTGCATTACCTTCGGGATATTACCTCCCATTCTTTTGCCTAAGCCTGCAGCTAAAATTATTGCTTTTGTTTTTTCCATTTATAATTCCTTATATTTACTTGACTTTATTTATACTTAAACATATTAATTTATTTAACGCAAATCAAGCTTTGTTGCATATAATAACAATTTTTTAAGGATAATTATGAATAAAATTAAAGGCGTAATTTTCGATCTCGATGGAACTCTTATTAATACTAAAACAGATTTGATAAATTGCTTGAACTTTATTATGAAAGAAGAAAAAAGGAAACCTGTTACCATAGATATGTTCCCTTTTTTAGTTGGAGATGGCGCTTATCAATGCTTTCAGCGGGCAATAGAGTTTACCGGAAAACCTTTAGAAAACTCAAAAACTAAAGAACTTTTTGATAAATATTCCGTCATTTATGATGATAATCCTATGAATGACACTTTTTTATATGACGGCGCTTTAAAAATACTGCAAACTCTTGATAAGCTTAATATAAAAATGACTGTTGTTACTAATAAACCGCTCATTCCCGCTCAATTTATTCTTAAAAAATTAGGCGTTTTTGATTATTTTGATGCTATAATTTGCCCTGAAAACGTTAAAAACCGAAAGCCTCACCCTGAACCTATCCTTAAAGCTATGGAAATTATGGGAACTGATGATTCTAATTCTATTATGGTCGGCGACAGCGTCCCTGATGTTAATTCTGCTAAAGCTGCAAACGTTCCCGTTATCGCTATGACTTACGGATATTCTCACATACCTTATGAAAAAATCGGTGCTGATTATCTTTGCGATAAATTCGAAGATATTTTAGATATTCTAAATAATATTTTCTGCTTTCAGAGGCTTATTTACCGATTGTTTTGATTCTTTACGTCCGTCCGTTATCATTAAATCTTCTTTTACCCCTGAGGCAGGTATCGGCTCATTTGACCTGCGGCATAAACCTTCAATATATGCTCCAGGCTCTATTGATAAACTCTCGTGCATTATATCCCCAACCATTCTTGCCGTGCCGCTTAATATAACATTTTTTGAATATAATTTACCTACTATTGAACCATGAATACAAGCCTCATCCGTTCTAACTTCACCTTCTATTGAACCGGTTATTCCCACCACTAACCTCTGACATCTGATATCCCCTTTAACCTTACCGTCAAGATGAACTTCCCCACCGGCTTCTATATTGCCGCTTATTATAAAATCTTCACTTATTATAGTCGGAACTCTCTTTTTCCCGACATTACTATTTAAATTAAATGACACTACCATTAACTTGCTCCTCCCTCACCAATATCTATTTGGATATCTTCCTTATTGCTATTTAAAAATTTATACGGGCTTATAGCTTTTTTGTGCAATCTAACCTCATAATGCAAGTGAGGACCGGTAGAACGCCCAGTGTTGCCGACCAAACCTATAACTTGACCGGAATTTATTTTATCCCCCTCTTTAACTGAAATCTTGCTCATATGTCCATAACGAGTCCTAACACCAAACCCGTGGTCTATTTCAACCATTAAACCATAATTACCCCATCTGTTAGCTCTTGTTACAACCCCTTCAGAAGGGCTATATATTTTATCCCCTTCTTTTCCTCTTAAATCTACGCCTTCATGAAACGCATTACGTCCGGTAAAAGGGTCTTTCCTGTAACCATAAGGGCAAGTTACTACTATTTTATCTAACGGATGACCTAAAGGAACAGTTTTATAAAATTCTGATAAAGAATCCCAATAACTTAGCGAATTATTCAAACTCGACAGCTTGTCGTTGAGCCTTGGGTGCCCTAAATCTGATTCTTTCACAGGAATATAACGACCACCTTGACCGGAATTGCTCCGTCTTTCTTCTTTTAATAAGCTTTCTAAGCTATAACCGCCGCTTGTTATCGTTGAGCTAATTCCTTTTAGCGATTCTTGGAGTTTTTCTATGCCGCCTTGTGCCAACTTGCTAACTCTATCAAATACTTGAGATTGAGCGTCTTGCATATCTGCTAACGTAATTTCAAGCTTCTTTACCTGTTTTTTGAGATCTTCCCTTTCTGCTTTGAGCATATTAAGTTCCATTCTCATTTTTTCTGTTGCTATTTCAAGATTGTTTACGTTTGTGCCTTCTTCCCCTGATACTCCGGATATCGGGAAAGATGAAAATTCCATTGATGAATCAAATTCTTTTTCTATCTTCTTGATTTTATTATCTACTGTTAAAGTATCTTCTTTTTCTAAATTAATATTATCTTGATTATCTGCTAATAATTTCTCTTTTTCTTTTAGCTCGTCTTTTAATTTATTATTATTTTTTAATAAAGATTGGTATAACAAGCGTTCTTTTTCTAAATCTCTTTCTAAATTCTTAACCTGATTTCTATATGAGCCCACTTTCGAAATTAAAACATTGTATGAATTCCTAACTTGCGAAACTTGCTCTTGCTTGCTTGAAAGAACATTCTCCTGCAAAAAATACATACCTGACGCAAACAAAAGCCAAAAAACAAGTAAAAAAATTAAACCCGTTATTATACTTTGAAGCATCGGAGAAAATTTTAAACATAAAATCCCCGCTCCGTTCCTTAAGATTATCTCTTTTTCGGCAAATACTGATTTAAAAATTGCTATAATCTTATTCTTATTATCTAAAATCTCAGTTTTAATATTTTCCATTTTTTACCTAAATTTATCTGCTTTTAGCTAGCTATACTAAACAAAATTCATTTTTTTTCAAGCTTTTTTTGATTTTAAAAAAAATATTTGATTTATTTTTTATACACGATTACTTTATTTAGTATATTTTATGCCGATTAACAGAGGATTAATTTATGAGAATAAATGTTTATAATTTTATTGCTTCTTGGTTTTATACTGGTTTCATTCCAAAAGCCCCAGGAACTTTCGGCTCAATTGCTGCTATTCCTTTTGCTTTTATTTTAATGTATTTTTTCGGGAATTTAAGCCTTTTTTGTGCTGCAATTGCCTTGTTTTTTATTGGGGTTAAAATTTCTGATAAAATTATTATTAAAACTAAAATTAATGATCCGCAATTTATTGTTATTGATGAAGTCGTGGGGATTTTTATTACTTTAATTCCCGTAAATCTTTCGTGGCAAAACCTTATTACTGCCTTCATTTTATTTAGATTCTTTGATATATTAAAGCCTTTTCCTGTTTCTTGGGCAGATAAAAAACTCCACGGAGGACTTGGCGTTATGCTAGACGATGTCCTGGCAGGAATTTATGCCTCTATTTGTCTTTTAGTGCTTAATTTATGGTCTATTTATTAATAAGGATAAGCTCGTCTTCACCTACTAGATTCAAAACTATTCGAGCACGCTCTTCTAATAAATCTAAATCTAAGCTTTCTGATGATAATAATTTAACTTTATGTGCAAGCTTATCCCTTACTTCGCTTTTTTCTGATAATATTTGTTCGGCTTCTTTAATTTGCTTTTTTAACTCAAAAAATCTATGAAGACCTCTATCTCCACTCATAAAATAATACCCAAAATACACAACAAAAATACTTAAGCATAAATATATACTAAAGTGCCTTGTTTTTCTTAATATTATTTCATTAATCGCTGTCATTTTTTTATTATAAATAACAATATGTTTATAAAAAGTAAAAACCCCTTAATTTTAAGGGGCTTTTTTTGTTTTTTATATTTCTTTTATTATTACTTACAGCAGCAAAAGCATTCTTGCGCTGAGCTTCTACCTGAAACTTTTCTGCCTTTTAAGATACAGCTTCCTGCAAAAATGGCTGTGTCGCCTAATTCTTGCTCTATTCTGATTAAGCGATTATATTTTGCAAGTCTGTCCGTTCTTGACATTGAGCCGGTTTTAATTTGTCCGCAGCCCATTGCTACGGCTAAGTCTGCTAAAGTCGTATCTTCCGTTTCGCCTGAACGGTGCGAAACTATTGTTTTTAAACCATTTCTATGTGCTAACTCTATTGCTTCTATCGTTTCTGTTAACGTGCCAATTTGATTTAATTTGATTAAAACCGCATTAGTTACGCCTAATTTTATGCCTTCCCTTATTCTTGAAGGGTTAGTTACGAATAAATCATCGCCTACAAGCTGAATTTTATCGCCTAACTTATCTGTCATTAATTTCCAGCCGTCCCAATCATCTTCTGCCATTCCGTCTTCTATTGAAAAAATCGGATATTTTGCGACTAAATCTTCATAATAAGCAACCATTTGTGCGGAGCTTAAAGATTTGCCTTCTCCTTTTAAGTTATATTTGCCGTTATCAAAAAATTCGGTTGAGGCTGGGTCTAAGGCAATGCAAATGTCATCTGCCGGCTTAAAACCTGCATCTTTTATCGCTGCAACTATAAAATCTAAAGTTTCTTTATGGCTTTTTAAATTCGGGGCAAATCCGCCTTCATCACCAACATTAGTATTATGCCCTGCTGATTTTAATTTTGCTTTTAATGCTTGAAAAACAGGGAATGATTTATCACTCTTAGCTTTTCTTTT
>CAYWTE010000038.1:5114-8312 GCA_964461145.1 uncultured Lactobacillales bacterium
AAACCTCTGCTCCCATTCTTACACTTTCAGCGAATGATGAAGCTGAAATCGGAGCTATCATAAATTCTTGGAAATCTAGCGGATTGTCTGCGTGTTTGCCGCCGTTTAAGATGTTCATCATCGGAACAGGTAATAAATGCGCATTTACCCCCCCGATATAGTTATACAAAGGTAACCCTCTGTCTTCTGCTGCGGCTTTTGCAACTGCTAAGGATACGCCTAATATTGCGTTTGCTCCGAATTTACCTTTGTTAGGAGTGCCGTCTAAAGTTATTAAAGCATCATCAATTTCCCTTTGATATAAGGCGTCCATTCCGATTAATTCGTCAGCAATTTCACAATTAACTGCATCTACTGCTTTTAAAACTCCTTTGCCATTATAGCGGCTTTTATCTCCGTCCCTTAATTCTACAGCTTCGTGAACACCAGTTGATGCACCTGATGGGACAGCAGCTCTGCCAAATGCTCCGTCTTCTAATTCTACATCAACTTCTACTGTTGGGGTTCCTCTGGAATCTAAAATTTCCCTTGCGCTAATATCTATAATAAATGACATAATTATTCTTTCTCCTTTGCTATTTTATCTAATTTTTGTAATTTAGTAAGTAATTTTTCCATATCTTTTAAGGCTATCATATTCGGCCCGTCACTCGGCGACCTTGAAGGCTCCTCGTGCGTTTCCATAAATAATCCGGCTATCCCTATTGATATGGCTGCTTTGGCTAACGGCGGAACAAATTCTCTATCCCCTCCTGTTGAATTCCCTAAGCCTCCAGGCTTTTGCACTGAATGCGTTGCATCAAATACTACCGGCAGACCCGTTTTTGCCATTATCGGCAGCGAACGCATATCTACTACTAAATTATTGTAGCCAAATGATGCTCCTCGTTCGGTTAATAAAACGTTAGGATTGCCTGATTCTTTTATTTTATTCGCTACGTTTTCCATATCCCACGGGGCTAAAAACTGTCCTTTTTTAACATTTATAACTTTGCCCGTCTTTGCAGCGGCAACAAGTAAATCCGTTTGACGGCATAAAAATGCCGGAATCTGTAAAATATCAACCACTTTTGCGATAATTTCACACTGGTAACTTTCGTGTACATCGGTTATTACCGGAATATCATATTTTTCTTTTATTGCTGAGAAAATTTCCAATGATTTTTCCAGCCCTACACCTCTTTTGCCTTTTAGAGATGTTCTGTTGGCTTTGTCAAATGAGGCTTTAAATATATAAGGAATGCCCAGTTTTGTAGTTATTTTCTTTAATTCGGAAGCTAAAAATAAGCTGTGCTCCATACTTTCGAGTTGGCAAGGCCCTGCTATCAATACGAACGGCAAGTCGTTGCTGATGGTTATATTTTTAACCTTTATTATATGATTTTCCATAATGAATTCTTATATGCGAATTTACGCATTTTAGCAAGCGATTTTTAATTTTGAAAAAGAATAAAATATTGACAAAATATTAAAAATATATTATCCTTTTTATTATAAAAGGTATTTTTATGAATGACATTGATGAAGGATATGGAAAATTTATAGGGATTGTATATCTCTATGTATTTTTAGGTATCGCTTGTACTGGTATTGTCGCTCATTATTTTGCAGCAACAGAACAGTATAAAATTTTGCTTTCAGCCGATGGTGGAATATCTTTAATCGGATGGATAGCAATCTTAAGCCCGCTTGCTTTTATTTTAATGACAGGGCTGATTAGAAAAATGCCGTTATGGTTATTAAATATTTTATACTTCTTAATAACTGGAGTCTTGGGCATATCGCTTTCTATAATACTACTCGCATATAGTGTAGAAAGTATAGCGATGGTGTTTTTCATAACTTCCGGTGTTTTTGGAATTATGAGCATCATCGGATTAGTAACAAAAAGAGATTTAAGCTCTTGGGGGCAATTTCTACTTATTTTGTTACTTGGACTTATAGTGTCTATGTTGGGAAATTTATTCTTAAAGCTCCCAATGCTGGATACTTTAATATCGTTAGCGGCGGTGATAATTTTCGCAATCTTAATGATTTATGATGCGAATAAAATTAAAAAAATTTATCGCCGACAACAAGAAGATATTATGAAAGGTGCAATAATGTGCGCCATTTCATTGTATCTTGATTTTCTAAATTTTTTCCTACAGTTATTAAAACTGATAGGGAAAAAATAAAAAAATAAGAAAGAATGGATAATATATCTATCTTTCTTATTTTTTATCTCTAAACTAATCTTGATTGTTTTATTGCCGCTTCTATAAATGATTTAAATAAAGGGTGCGGGGCAAACGGTTTTGACCTTAATTCAGGATGGAACTGCACTCCTATAAACCACGGGTGCCCCTTAATCTCTATAATCTCAGGCAATGTTCCGTCAGGTGATGCGCCTACTATCTCTAAGCCTTTTTTTGCAAATAAATCTTTATATTTTATGTTCATTTCATAACGATGACGATGACGCTCAAATATTTCTTTTTGCGAATAGATTTCTTTAACCAAACTGCCAGCTTTTAATTCGCAAGGATAAACACCAAGACGCATTGTGCCGCCTTTATCACTGTTTTCATCACGGCGTTCTATTTTGCCGTCTTTTTCCCATTCTGCAATTAAACCGATTACAGGTTCTGATACCGTTCCAAATTCCGTTGTACCTGCCCCTTTTAACCCGCAAACATTGCGTGCAAACTCTATTACTGCCATTTGCATTCCGAAACATATACCAAAATATGGAATATTATTTTCCCTTGCATATCTTGCGGCTATGATTTTACCTTCCGTCCCTCGCTCGCCAAAGCCTCCGGGAACTAATATACCGTGAACGTTATTTAAATAATTTATAGGGTCTTCTTTTTCAAATTTTTCTGAATCAAGCCAGCTTATTTTTACTTTAACGTTATTTGCTATGCCGCCGTGGGTTAAGGCTTCATTTAACGATTTATAAGCATCAATAAACCCTGTGTATTTACCTGCAACTGCAATGTTAACTTCGCCTTCCGGGCATCTGACTTTTTTAACTATATCTTCCCAAATTTTTATGTCAGGTTCTTTAGTGCACGGCAAATTAAAGTGCTTGCAAACCCTTGTGTCCATCCCTTCGTTGTGATATGATATCGGCACTTGATAAATTGTGTCCACATCTAAGGCTGCGATTACATCTTCCGGTGCAACGTTACAAAAAAGAGCTATTTTCCTGCG
>CAYWTE010000039.1:0-6834 GCA_964461145.1 uncultured Lactobacillales bacterium
TATGCGTGAAGGGCTTACTTGCGTTTTAGCAGTTAAAGTGCCTGACCCAAAATTTTCTTCACAAACAAAAGATAAATTAGTTTCTTCTGAGGTTAGAACCGCCGTTGAAAGTATTGTTTCTGACAAGCTAAAAGAATGGCTAGGAGAGCACCCTCAGGCAGCAAAAAATATAGTCGGAAAAATAATTGAAGCTGCAACCGCTAGAGAGGCTGCCAGAAAAGCTAGGGAATTAACCAGAAGAAAAGGCGCTCTTGATATCGCTTCTTTGCCCGGAAAACTCGCTGATTGTCAAGAACGTGACCCTGCTCTTTCTGAAATCTTTATCGTCGAAGGTGATAGTGCCGGCGGTTCTGCAAAACAAGGCAGAAATAGAAAAAATCAGGCAATACTTCCTCTTAGAGGTAAAATATTAAACGTTGAAAGAGCACGATTCGATAAAATGCTCGCCTCTGAAACAGTAGGAACGCTTATTATTGCCCTTGGAACCGGTATCGGTAAAGAAGAGTTTAATGTGGAAAAATTACGCTATCATAAAATTATAATTATGACTGATGCTGATGTCGACGGCTCACATATTAGAACTCTGCTGCTTACTTTCTTCTATCGGCATATGCCTGAATTAATAGAAAAAGGTTATGTTTATATCGCTCAGCCTCCTCTTTATAAGGCTAAAAAAGGAAACTCCGAGATATACCTTAAAGATGATAATGAGATGAATAATTTCCTTATCGATTCGGCTACTAAAGATATCGTTCTGCAGACAAACGAAGGTGTTCAAATCGCTGCAGAAGAACTCAAAGAACTTTGCAAACTAAGCATTAAAGTTAAAGACTTGATATATCCTTTAAGCCGCAATGTACCTGCAAAAATTATTGAGCAAATGGCTATTTTCGGCATCTTTTCTCCCGAAAGATTTAATAATTCCGAAATTTTATTAAAAGATCTTGAAATGGTTAAAAACAGTCTTAATAATTTAGAACCTGAATACGAAAAAGGCTGGCTGGTTAAAAAAGATGAAAACGGGCTGCTTTCTTTTTCTAGAACACTTAGAGGTGTTGAAGAAAAATATATCATTGATGATATAATTTTGCATAGTGCCGAAGCTAAAACTCTTGATAGCATAAGTCAAACTTTAAGGCAAACTTTCGCCGGAACTTGTTTTTTGAAATCCAAAGATGAAGAACTTAAAATTACCGGTCCGGTTAATTTGGCGGAAAATATTATTGCTTTAGGTAAAAAAGGCATATCTATTCAACGATATAAAGGTTTAGGTGAAATGAACCCAGAACAACTTTGGGAAACTACGCTAGACCCGCAATCTCGCTCTCTGCTTCAGGTGAAAATAGATGATGCTATTGAAGCTGATAATATATTCTCTACTCTTATGGGTGATATTGTTGAGCCAAGACGTGATTTTATTCAGCAAAATGCTATGAAAGTTGCTAATTTGGATATTTAATTATTATGAGCTCTAATTCTGAAATATTAGAAAAAGCTAAAAGGCTAGTTGAAATATCTGCAACTTGGCCTGAGGTTAAAATAGGCCTTAAAGATTTAGGGCTTAATAATAATTTAAATGCTTCTGATTATCAAATTTTAAGCAATCTTTGGCATAAAAAAGAAGCCAGTAAGTTAAATGATGCTTCTTTAATTGAAGAATTATCTTTCTGGTCAAAGGGAGGAAGCTTTAATAATCATTATAACGGATTTAATGCCATACCTCAAAATATCCTCATATCTGAAGCAAAAATAAGAAATTGGCAGATGAAAAATATGCCTTCCGGCGCTGTTATTATTAATCCTCCGAATAAATCTTTTTCTATATTCTTTAAAGGAAAATAATTTTTATGAGAATCGCTCTGTTTCAGCCTGATATTCCCCAAAATACAGGAACAATTATTAGAACAGCAAAATGTCTTGATGTAGGCGTCGATATAATTGAACCTTGCGGATTTGTTTTTGATGATAAAAAGTTAAAACGCTCCGGTATGGATTATCTTGATACTGCGGACGTTAAAAGGTTTAATAGCTGGCAGGATTTTCTTGAAAATAAAGAAAAAGGCAGGCTTATTTTGCTCACAACTAAAGCTGAAGCTGCTTATTATGATTTTAAATTCCTAAAAAATGATACTTTGCTTTTAGGTCGAGAATCAGCAGGCGCTCCTGATTTTGTGCACGAAAAAGCTGACGCTCGCATAATTATACCTATGGAAAAATCTTCCCGCTCACTTAATATTGCTATTTCCTGCTCTATGGTTTTAGGAGAAGCCTTAAGGCAAACTAAAAGCTTCCCCTATTAAAATTTAACCTACATTAGCATAAGGGTCATCTACTAATTTTGTATGCTTTCTTAAGTCAAAGCATCTTAAAATCGGCATTGCTATGTAAATCGTTGAAAATACTCCAATACAAACTCCCCACGTCATTGCAAATGAAAACGTCCATAAAACATCGCCACCGAAAATTAAAAGAGCTAATACTGCAAATAAAACCGTTAATGATGTTAATATCGTTCTCGTTAACATTTGATTTATGCTTAAATTTATTAAATCATCAACGCTCATCTTTTTATATTTATTAACATTGCTCCTTACTCGGTCATAATTAACTACCGTGTCATTAACCGAATAACCTACTAAAGTTAATATCGCTGCCATCGTTGTTAAACTAAAATCCAGCTGTAGGATTGAAAAAATCCCGACAGTTGTTAATGCGTCGCTTATTAAAGATAATGTTGCTCCTATTGCATAAGGAAGCTCAAATCTAAACCATACGTATGCTCCGATTAATATTATTGCTAAAACACAAGCTATTGTGCCGCTTCTTATTAATTCTGAGCCTACTTTCGGTCCGACAACTTCAACTTTCCTATATTCTATATTATCTATTTTATTTAATGTTTCTTTGATATTTTTTAAGTTAGCATTACTTGCAGCCTCGTCTTTTGCTGCAGCAACCCTTATTATCGCTTCGTTAATATTGTCTTTTACCGACTGAACCTCAACTCCGCCTATATTTAAATTGTCTAAAGAGCTTCTTATTTGTTTGAGATCAACTGCTTTTTCTGTTTTTATCTCTAAATATAATCCTCCGGAAAAATCTATCCCGAAATTAAGGCCTTTAAAATATATACTAAATATTGATGCTATTACTAATATTATAGTAAAACTATAGCCCCAAATCCTCTTGCTCATAAAATCAAGGCTTCTGTCTTTTGTTACAAAATCTATAAATTTATTCATTTTCTTTTCCCTTAAAATATTTTTACCGGACGCTTGCTGCGAAGCCATGTTGACATTAAAAGTCTTGTTACCATAATGGCAGAAAACATTGTTGTTAAAATCCCGATTGATAATGTTACCCCAAAGCCTTTAACCGGCCCGTTGCCAAAATATAATAATACTAAGCCTGCAACCAAAGTTGTTAAGTTCGAATCTACTATCGTTGCTGTGGCTTCCTTAAACCCATTATCTGCAGATATTAAACTTGATAGGCCTTTTTTGCTTTCTTCCCTTATTCTTTCAAATATTAATATATTAGCATCAACTGCCATTCCCATTGTTAATACCATTCCGGCAATCCCCGGCAATGTCAATGTTGCCCCAAGCAAGCTTAATACCGCTAAAAGAAGTAAAACGTTAATTAAAAGCGCTGCATTTGCAAAAAGCCCTAAAATACCATAAAAAGCCAGCATAAATATTACTACTAAACTAAGCCCTATTACACAAGCTATGCTGCCTGATTTTATTGAATCAGTTCCTAACCCTGCTCCAACGGTTCTTTCTTCCATAACTTGCAATGGTGCAGGCAAAGCTCCTGACCTTAACAACATTGCTAATTCACTTGCGCTTTTTACTGTAAAATTACCTTCTATAATCCCGTTACCGCCCATTATCGGCCCGTTTATCTTTGGTGCACTTATAACGTCGTTATCTAAAACTATCGCTAATCTTGAACCAACATTTTCTTTTGTTGCTTTACCAAATTTTTTTGAACCAAAAGAGTCAAATTCAAAGGAAACTACAGGCTCTGCTCCCGTAAAAGAAGCTCTACTGTCAACTAAATGTTCGCCGCCAACTACAGGTAAGCGTTTTAAAACATATGAGCCAGAGCTACCAACTATAAGCTTTGAATCGACAGGAAGCTTGCCTCTTTTTGCATCTTCTGCCGTTGTGCTTTCATCTACTAAATGAAATGATAATTTTGCCGTTTTGCCCAATAATTCCTTCACTTCTTCAGGATTTTGCACTCCCGGGAGCTGAACTAATATCCTTAGCTCTCCCTGCCTTATTATTACCGGTTCGCGAGTGCCTAACTCATCAATTCTTTTTCTTACCGTTTCTATTGATTTGTTTATTGTCTTGTCTTTTAAGGCTATTGTCGCCGGTTCGTTATAAAATATCTTAATTTCAGTGCCATCTTTGCTTATTTCTAAATTATGCGAATCTATTTTCCTTAATTCACTTAAAATATTTGAGCCGCCAACATCATTTAAAAGTTTGAAACTTAACGTTTTATCTTTAACGGTTAATTCGTCATAATTTATTGATAATCTACGGAGTTCTTGCCTTACGCTATCTTTTAAATTCTCTAAACTATCATTTAAAACTGCATCAAAATTAACTTCAAGCAATATTTGAGAGCCGCCTTGTAAATCTAACCCTAATTTTACCGGCTGCAATCTTTCAGGTAATTTTTCTACTATATCTTTAGGCAAAAAATTAGGAAGGGAAAAAATTATCCCAAACAAACTTATTAAAATTATTATTGCCTTCTGAAAATCTGAAACTTTCGTCATAACCGTTCCTTTCTATTTTTCAAGCGCTTTTTTTAATTTATCGCTCTTAGTATTTTTGCTTTTTTTTGTTTCTTTTGACGTTTTATCTTCAACTTTTTTATCTTCCGGTTCTTTTTTTAATTCAGCAGAATCTTTTAAAACTTCCTTTATCGTTGATAATAATACGGTAACTCTGGTTGTTTCATTAATGTCAACTTCAGCTTTATTATCTTTTATTTTATGAATTTTTGCAATAATACCGCCCCCGGTAACTATTGTGTTGCCCTTTGAAAGATTGTTTAACATATTAGAATATTCTTTGCTCTTTTTAATTTGCGGGCGAATCAGCAGTAAATAAAATATTCCGAAAATTACAACAAAATTTAATATCAGTCCGAATGTTGTAGAGCTCTGAGCCACTTGACCTGCCGCTGCCTGTGCGTATGCTGCTGAAATTATCATATTTTAACCTTCCTTATTTAAATTTTTCAACAATATATATAAAACTGTTTCTTTGTACTAAGACTTGATGTAAAACTCAAGTATAAAAATAATTAAAGTTAATAATTTTATCTCAAGGAGCTTTATTGCTATGAAAATTATACAGCAGTCATCAGAAATTTTAGAAGTTACCCCTAATTACTTAAAATTGCTCGAAAAAGCAGGCAGGACTTGCTATAAATCTGAAGATAAAATTAATGATGAAAGTGCTGAGCTTTTTATTAAAAAAATCGTCGAAATGGGACACGAATCCGTTCTTGAACACGGCAATATGACCGTTAAATTTATTACTGACAGAGGCGTTACTCACGAATTAGTCCGGCATAGGGTTGCTTCTTTTTCTCAAGAATCTACCAGATACTGCAACTACGCTAAAGGTAAATTCGGCTCACAAATAACCTTGATTAAGCCCGCTTTTTGGTATGATAATGATGCCGCCTACAACATTTGGGTTCAAGCTATGGAAAATGCAGAAAAATATTATTTCGACCTTCTTATGAGTGGCGCTACTGCTCAAGAAGCCAGAACCGTTCTTCCTAATTCTTTAAAAGCTGAAATAATTATGACTGCTAATTTTAGAGAATGGAGGCACATCTTTAGGTTGAGATGCTCTGAAGCTGCCCATATTCAAATTAGAGATTTAATGATAAAAACTTTGGAAATAACTAAAAAAAGAATTCCTATTATTTTTGATGATTTAAGTTTTTCTCTTTAAAAATATGCACGAATTTATAACAAGATTTGCTCCTTCTCCTTCCGGATTTTTACACTTAGGGCACATTTATTCGGCAATGTTTACTTATGAGCAAGCCAACAAAAGTAACGGCAAAATGTTCGTTAGAATGGAAAATATCGACGTTGACAAGTGTTCTGAAACTTTTGAAAACGCTATTCTTGATGATTTAAGATTTTTTAATATTAATTTTGAACCTTTTATTTTAAGGCAATCTGAAAGATTTGAGTTCTATAAAAATGCCGTTCAAAAATTACAAGAATTAGGAGTGCTTTATCCTTGTTTTTGTTCCAGAGGTGATATTCGCCGTGAAATACAAAATATAAAATCCGCCCCGCATTCATCTGATGAGCCTTTTTACCCTCAAACCTGCAAAAAATTAAACAAGACCCAAGTAAAAGAAAAAATAAGCAAAAATATTCCTTATTCTCTTAGGCTTGATGTAAAAAAAGCCTTAGAAATAACAACTAAAAATCATAAAAAATTAATATGGAAAGATTTGGATAAGGGAAATTTTATTGTTAGTGAAGAAAATACCTCGGATATGATTATTTCCAGAAAAATCGTTGGTGTTAGTTATCATATTGCCTGCGTTATTGATGATGCCTTTCAAAAAATTAATCTCGTTACCAGAGGAAAAGATTTGCTGCCTTATTCTAATTTACACAGATTACTGCAAGAATTATTAACGCTACCTGTACCTGATTATTTTCATCACAATCTTGCTGTTGATAATAACGGTAAACGCTTGGCTAAAAGAGATAACGATACTACGATTAGAAGTTTTATTAATCAAGGTTTGTCAAAAGATGAAATATTAAAA
>CAYWTE010000039.1:6844-8277 GCA_964461145.1 uncultured Lactobacillales bacterium
ATTTTTTTATTTTTTTGCAAAAATAATGGTTTAATTTATTTTTATTAGCTGATTTTTTGTTTTAATTTTTTTTGTTATGGTGATTGTTATGTATACAAAAATTAATAAAAGAAGTATGGGTTTTGTTTCCGGCCTTGTTAAATATAATTTTAATAAATTCGTAGGCTTTGACGCTCCTAATTGGTATAAAATACTTTTACTTAGCTTTTTTATTTTTCCTTTTATAATCCGCTATACTCTTCCTTACTTTAATCTTGATTATCACGTTACTATGGCTAATCTTGGTAATTTACATATGGAAACTAATATATCACTTATTATTTGTACTTTAATTGTTATGCTTGAAGCTATACTGCTGCTTTCTCTTAACAAAAAAACCACCCCCGCTACCGCTCCGATTTTATTCTTAATTCCTTTCACATTGTTCGGCTGCGGATTAGTATCTTCATCAGGATATGTGGGTGAAGTTGCCGCTAATATTTCTGTTTTATTTTTAGTTTTAACAGTTGGCAGTACTGCAGCTAACCTTAAAGAGCCTATCGGGCTGCCTTTTAGCTTTATCCTTAAATATTGGGGAAAAAATCTTTATAAATCAAGCGCTTCAATATTTTTAATCGGTATGGTCGGCTCTGCTTTTCTTGACCAAGTAACTATGCTTTTTATTATGATTGGCGGTCTGTCTTGCGTTTATAAAACAATTTCAAACGCTAAGGTTTTTAATGCTGAAGAAATGAAATCTGTTCAAGGCTGCATTAGGGTTTTAATTTATTCTGCTTTTATGGGCTCTTTAATTGGAGGAACCGCTACCCCTATCGGTGAGCCTCAATGTTATAGAATTGCTGAAATTTTAGGTATTACTGACTTCTTATCTTTCTTTAAAGTGATATGGTCAATTTGTATTTCTTGCGGAATCGTTATGCTTGTAGAAATATTATTGCTCGTTAAATTTAAAGTAGGTCAATACAAATACAGATGGCCTGATGTCCAAAAAGTAAACAAAATTCTGACAAGCAGGGGGGAAAGAGTAGCTCCGAAAGAAAAGCTTTCAAATTATCTTCAATTGTCTGCTTTTGTTGCTTTTGTTGCAGCTCTGCTTCTTTTATCTAAAGAAATAAACATATTCTTTTTAGGTATGATAGCTTTCGGCGGAATGATGCTTATTCAAGGCAAAAACAGGGAAAGTTTTATAAGTCATTCAACCGGTGAAGTTATAAATCTTATCCTCGTTTTACTGGCTTTATACGGTATTGCTGCCGCTATCGCTCAACACGGAATATTATTATGGGTGGTTTTGAAAATATTAGCGCTGCCTTTCTTGGCTCAATTAGTTTTAATATTCTTAGCTGCCGGAATAATTTCCAGCTTTTCTGATAACGTTTTTGTGGCAACAATTATGGTTACGGCTTTGCTGGTTGCCTTTAGCGTTAATATTA
>CAYWTE010000040.1:0-313 GCA_964461145.1 uncultured Lactobacillales bacterium
CTCATAACCCGGAGGTCGTGTGGTTCAAATCCCACCCCCGCAACCAATTTTTTATTAGTTCTTTTGTTAAATTACTTTAAGTCATAAGTAATAAGGCTTTGAAAATGAAAACTTTTCTATCTAAAATAATTATATCGATATTTTTTTCCCTTATCTCTTTTAATATCGCAATTAAAAATTCTTCAGCTCAAGAAAATTCTAAAATGCAAAATAATATGTATTTTTTTTGGGGGGAAACTTGTCAGCATTGCAAAAAAGCTATGCCTTTTGTTGATGAAATTGAAAAAAATAACAAAAATCTTAAAATTATTAA
>CAYWTE010000040.1:323-8193 GCA_964461145.1 uncultured Lactobacillales bacterium
GAAAATAAAGAAAATTCTAAGTTCTTCCAAGAGCTTGCTAAGGATAGAGGCGTTAAAGGAAGAGGCGTGCCGGCTTTCTTTATTGGCGATAATCCTCCTATATTCGGATTCTCTGAAAATGCTAAAAATAAAATTAAAAAATATGTAAAAAACTGTGCTTATAAAGGTTGTATTAACCCAAATGATAAAAAAATAGAGCAAAATCCTGATGTCCCTTTAGAAAATAAACAAATCAAGCCTTGTGATGCTGAAGATGCAGATATTTGCGAAGTTAATGAAAGTGAAAATATCGATTTAGATGCTTTAATGATGTCTATTAATCCTGAAGAATCATTAAATCCTGATGATAATGTTATTTCTGCCCCTATAATCGGTGATGTGGATCTTAATCATAGCTCTTTGTGGCTTGCTACGGCTATTATTGCCTTTGTTGACGGTCTTAATCCTTGTTCTTTGTGGGTTATAATGTTTTTACTCGGTATTGTTATTCATTCAGGCTCAAGGTTCAAAATAGCGTTGGTTTCGGGTGTGTTCTTATTGGTAACTGCTTCCGTTTATGGGCTTTTTATGCTCGGAATGCTTAATGTTTTTATTTATATCGGGTATATTAAATGGATACACGTTGCTATCGGAATACTCGCTATGCTTTTTGCGTTGGTTAATATTAAAGATTATTTTATGTTTAAAGAAGGCCTTTCTTTTACTATCGGTGATGAACAAAAATCAGGAATATTTAAAAATATTAGAAATGTGATGAAAAAAGATAATTCTATTTTGGGGATTATTATCGGAACGATTGTTCTTTCTTTAGGGGTATCTTTAGCAGAATTACCTTGTACCGCCGGTTTTCCAGTTATTTGGACTAATTTAATTGCTCATAAAGAAGTTAGTATAGGGCTTTTTGTTATGCTTTTTGCTCTTTATTTGTTCATTTATCTTTTAGATGAATTAGCTGTTATTATTACCGCTATTGTAACCTTGAAAATGGGTAAGTTTGAAGAAAAACACGGCCGAATACTTAAGCTTTTGGGTGGCTCAGTTATGATGGCTTTAGCGATGGCTATGCTTTTTGCTCCGGATAAACTTAATGATTTACAAGCGACTTTGGTAATATTCTTACTCGCAATCATTATAACGGGGTTGATAATCTTTGTTCATAAGGTGGTTGTGCCTAAATTAATAAAGGGGAAATAATTTCCTTTATTTTTTTGTTTTTTTTTAACTTATTCAGTTGCTTTTGCGGCAGCTGCATCGGCTAAGGCTTGTTTCCTCTTGAGCTTCTTTACAAAGTTTATTGAACGCTGGGCGGCATATTTTTTGCGGCCTTCTTCTAAGTCAAATATCTTCTTATAAAGGTCTAATGCTGAATCAAACTGTTCTAATTTAGTGTAGCAGCTTGCCATTACGTCATATAATTTATGATTGTATATATCACCGACAATCTTTTTTGCCTTAAAACAGCATTTCAATGCTTCATTATATTTTTCTATCTTTTGGAAAGTGAAAGCTTTAGACGTCCAAGCGCCAATGTTGCTTTCATCTAATGCTATCATATTGTCAAAGCATTCTATTGCTCTATCGTATTGCTCCATTTGCTGCAGAGTTATGCCGATGCCGTTTAATGCTTTATAATTTTCACTATCAATTGATAAGGCTTTTTCAAAATATTCTATCGCATCACGATAATTTTTTACTTTTTGATAGGTGATACCAAGGCTTACCAATGCTTCTATATTATCAGCTTCTATTTCTAATATTTGTTTAAGGCAGGTGATTGCTTCATCATGTTTAAATAATTTTTGCAGAGTAACCGCTTTAGAATTATAAGCTTCTAATGATGATGGGTCGATTTTTAAGGCTTTGTCAAAACAATATACTGCATCATTATAACGACCTCTTAAAGATAAGGTTACGCCTTTATTATTCCAGATTGATGATGATTTTGGATTTAACATTAATGCTTTATCAAAACATTCTACAGCAGCATCATATTTACTCATTTTTTGCAGGGCAAATCCTTTAGAATTAAGTCCTTTCCAAAATTCAGGGTTAAGTTCGATTGCCTTGTCAAAATATTCAACAGCTTCTTTATACGCTCCGGCAGATAAATAATCGCTGCCGATGCGATAAAATTCTGAAAATTTATTCTGAGGATTCTTGATTTCTTTTGTTTTTTGGTCTTGGGCACTGTTTGTCATAAAAATACCTCTTGGCTGCTTTAATAAAAATAAATTGTGTTAAATTAACATATATTTTTGTTATTGTAAAGAATTATTTGTGTATTTTAGAAATATGGATATTTTTGTCAAAAATAAACCTATTAAGTGTTTTTTAAAGTTTAATAAATATTATGTTTATAAAATTAATCAAGTTTAGGGGTAAAATGAAAAAAATTGCAATAATTATATCTTCTATCATTGCTACTGTGGCGATTTTTCTTTCTTTATACTTTTTTTTTACGATAAAGGAAAGCAGTCTGATACAAATTACCGGATTTTCTATGGGGTCATCTTATAAAATCAAAATAGCTGGTGAAGTTTTAGAGCCTTATAAGTTAAAAAAAGAAATTAAAAATAAACTTAATGATTTGAATAAAAAATTTTCTATTTTTAATAAAAAATCTGAAATTTCTAAGATTAATCAAAATAAAACGGTAAATCCTATTAATGTTTCAGATGAATTTTATTCTGTTTTACAAAAAGCTTATAAAATATCTGAAATAACAAACGGGGCTTTCGATGTTACTGTTGCACCGCTGGTTCGTCTTTGGGGATTTGGAAAAGAGGGCAGAATTGAAAATCTTCCTGAAAAAACTGAAATTGAGAATGCACTTTTAAAAATCGGATATAAAAATTATAGTTTAAATAACGATAAAACTGTTACTAAAAAAAATCCTGATTTAGAGTTTGATTTCGGAGCTATTGCAGCAGGTTTTGCGGCAGATACAATCGCAGATACGCTAGTATCTAAGGGAATAAATAATTTTTTAATCGAAATAGGCGGGGAAATTAAAGCAAAAGGGTATAAAAATCCTAAAAATGCAACGCTGTGGATTGTGGCAATTAAATCTCCGGATAAAAAATTGCCTCCTGAGGTTATTATTCCGCTTTATAATCAATCTATTTCATCTTCGGGGTCTTATGAGAATTTTATTATAATTAATGGAGAAAAATATTCTCATGATATTAATCCGAAAACAGGTTATCCTCCGCTACAAAATTTAGTCGGGGTTTCTGTTATAAATGACACTGAGTGTGCATATTCTGATGGTTTGGCGGCAGGTTTAATGGTTTTAGGGCTTGACGAAGGCTTAAAAATCGCCGATAAAAATAAAATTATTGCCGTATTTATAACTTTAGATGACGGTAAGCTTAATTATCATTATTCAAAGCAGTTTAATATGAAATTTAAAGGGTATAATTATGCAGATTAGTCATAAAGGTGTCGTGAGTAATGCTGATAATCTTCAAAAAATTAAAGTTATAGTAACAAAAACAGCAGCTTGTGAACATTGTTTGATTAAAAATTCCTGCCAAATATCTTCTCATAAACAGCAAATGGAAATAGAAGGTGTTCCTCAAAATCCTTTTACAGAATATAAAAAAGGAGAGGAAGTTAATGTTTTAATCGAGCTTAAGCATACTTTTAAGGCTTTGTTTTTTATGTATATTTTGCCTTTTTTATTATTAATGTCGGGGTTATTATTATTTTCATTATTAATATTCAGTGAAATTTTAATAGTAGCGGTTGCATTATTAATTTTATTGTTATACTATTTAATTCTGTTTATTTTTAGGGGTAAATTAGGGCGGGGTATTCATTTTATAATTACAAAAACAGCAGAAGGAAAATGACTTTATTAATCACATCGGTATTAATTATAACTATAATAGGCTTAGTTTGCGGACTGACTTTATATTTTGTGAGTAGAAAATTCGAATATAAAGAATCTGAAAGAGTAATGCAGATTTTAAATATCTTGCCCGGAGTTAACTGCGGAGGCTGCGGTTATACAGGCTGTGAAGCTTTTGCAAAGGCTTTAGATAATTCTGTTGAGGCAGATTTTCCTCATCTTAAATGTCCGGTCGCAGGGAATAAGGTTATGATGCAGATTGCTGATATTTTAGGTTATGAATTTGCTGAGAAAGAAAAGGAAATTGCTGTAATTAAGTGTAACGGCACAATTGAAAATACTATCAGAAATAATGTTTACGACGGTCTAAAGTCTTGTGCATTGGCTAATCAAACTTTCATCGGGCAAGGCGCTTGTCCTTTTGGTTGCTTAGGGCTTGGTGATTGTTTAAGAGTTTGTAATTTTGGGGCAATTACTATTGATGAAAAAAAAGGTATTCCGGTTTTTAATCCTGAAAAATGTTCAGCTTGCGGGGCTTGTATTAAGGCTTGTCCAAGGCATTTAATTGAACTTCGTTCTAAAAATAATGATATGGTTTTTGTTGCTTGTATGAACCACGAAAAAGGCGGAGTGGCAAAAAAACATTGTAAAGTTGCCTGTATAGGCTGCGGTAAATGCACAAAAATAGATGAAAAAATTACGTTAACAGATAATCTTGCTTACATTCCTAATGATGCGAATTTTGCAAAGAATTCAAAAGAACTTATAGATTGCTGTCCTTCTAAATCAATAGTTAGTTTGGGAATAATAAAAAAATGAGAACTTTTAAAAAAGGCGGAGTTCATTTTAAGGCTCATAAATTTACGAATGATATGCAGGCCATAGAATTGTCACTGCCGGAAAATGTTTATATTTCATTAAAACAGCATTTTGGCGCTCCTGCTGAAACTGTTGTTAATAAAGGCGATAAAGTAAAAGTCGGAACGCTGATTGCAAAGGCAGCTTCTGGCCTTAGTGCGAATATTCATTCTTCAGTTTCAGGGACGGTTGAAAAAATCGATAAACAAATAGGGGTTAGTGGATATCCTGAGGATATGATAATAATTAAGGTTGAAGGTGATGATTGGGAAGAAAATATTAATACTTCTTCTAAAATAGAATTCTTAATTAAAAATAATAGAGAGCAAATTTTAGAAAAAATATTCAATTCCGGCATTGTAGGTATGGGTGGGGCAGGGTTTCCTACTCATATAAAATATAACTTTCCTGAAGGCAAAAGGTGCGAGTTTTTTATCGCTAACGGGGTTGAGTGTGAAACTCATTTAACTTGCGATAATAGATTAATGATAGAGAAATTTCACGAAATTTTAATCGGAATTCAAATTTGCAAAAAAGCTCTTGGGGTTGCGCAAGCTTTTATCGGGATTGAAGCTAATAAGCCTGAAGCTATATCTATAATGGAAAAATATGCAAAGGAATATGAAGGAATACAAGTTGTTCCTTTAATGCAAAAATATCCTCAAGGCGGAGAAAAACAGCTAATTGAAGCTATAATAGGTAGGCAAGTTCCATCAGGCGGGCTGCCGATTGATGTCGGGTGCGTGGTTAGTAATGTTGGGACTATTTTTGCCGTGTATGAAGCTGTGCAAAAAAATAAACCGTTAATTGAAAGAATAGTTACTTTTTCCGGAGATAATAAAAATATTTTAGGTAATTTTAAGGTTAGAGTAGGCACAAAAATCTCTCATATTATCAATAATTTAAGTCAAGAAACGCAAGGTGTAGGCAAAATTATTGCAGGCGGAATGATGACAGGTAAGGCTCTTATTTCTTTTGATGTGCCGATTACAAAAACAATGTCAGGCGTTTTGCTTGTTGATGAAAAAAATGCGTTTAGAGAAAAAGATAGCAATTGTATTCGCTGTGCTTCTTGTGTTGATGTTTGCCCGATGGGGTTGCAGCCTTATCTTTTAACCCTCTTGGCAAAAAAAGGTAATTTTGAGGAAATGAAAAATGAAAATGTTATGGATTGCATTGAATGCGGCTCTTGCACTTATGCTTGTCCGGCTAAAATTCCATTACTTGATGCTTGCAGGCTTGGTAAAATTAAAATAAGGGAGAAAAAATAAGTGTTTGTTGTTAGCCCTTCACCTCATTATAAAAGCTTAAAAACTACGGATAAAATTATGCGAGAGGTTGTTTTTTCGCTGCTCCCAATTGCTTTGGCGGCTTTTTTATTTTATGGGATTAAAGCTCTTTTGTTAATTTTAGTTTGCGTTTTAACTTGCGTTTTAACAGAATTTTTAATTGATAAATTTATGTTTAAAAATAAAGAATTGTCCATTAAAGATGGTTCGGCTGTTATTACAGGTATTTTGCTTGCGTTTTGTTTGTCATCAGCGGTGCCTTTATGGCAGGGAGCTTTTGGTGGATTTGCCGCAATTGCTTTGGCTAAAATGACTTACGGTGGTTTAGGGAAAAATATTTTTAATCCGGCACTAATTGGCAGAGCTTTTCTTTTTATCTGCTTTCCGGTAGAGATGACAACTTGGCCAAAGCCTAAGTTTATGCAGCTGCAATTTTGGGACGGGGAAACCGGCGCTACTGTTCTTTCTTTAATGAAAGAAAATCTTAAAAATGGCTTGCAAATGCCGGAGATTTTACAAAATATTCCACCATTAGAGCAGTTGTTTTTTGTGCATATGGGGGGGTGTATTGGGGAAATTTCTCCTTTATTATTAATTATTTGCGGAGTTTATTTAATTTTAAGGAAAATTATAACTTGGCATATTCCTGTTTGTTATATTTTAACGGTATTTATCTTTAGTTATATTTTATATGTATTTAACCCTAATATTTATGCTTCTTGCGGGCTGCATATTTTATCAGGCGGATTGCTTTTGGGTGCTTTTTTTATGGCAACCGATTACGTTACTTCGCCTATGTCGATTAAGGGGAAAATAATATTTGCAATAGGCTGCGGTTTTATGACGGTTGTTATTCGTAATTTTGCTTCTATGCCGGAAGGCGTATCTTTTTCTATATTGTTTATGAATATGTTTGTGCCTTTAATAGATAAAACTTTTAAACCAAAGGTGTTCGGAAAATGAAAAAATTAGAGTCAAATTTTAAGAATATTTTGCTGGTTATGCTGCTTGTTACTTCAATTAGCGCCGTTATAGTTACTTATGTTTATGCGGCAACAAAAGATATTATTGCTTCTCATAATAATGAAAAAGCCATAGAAGCATTAAAAGAAATTATTATGGCTGATTTTGATAATAATCCTATGGCAGAAAAGTTTACTGTTAATTCAGAGAAGGGTGAGGTTTTAGATTTTTATCCGGCTAAAAATAATAACAAAATTGTTGCTTATGCCGTAAAGGCATATTCTGATAAGGCGTATGAGGGTAAAATAGAGTTAATGCTAGGGATAAATGCTCAAGACGGTTCGATTATGAAGTATAAAGCTTTACTTAATAACGAAACTCCAGGATTGGGTTCATTATATGATGAACCTCCTTTTAAAACTCAATTTGAAGGACTGCAAATTAAAAATAATAACTTGAAAGTAAAAAAAGACGGCGGTGAAATTGATGCTATTACCGGTGCAACTATTACTTCAAGGGCAGTTTGTGATGCTGTTCTTAAAGCTTATAGGGCTTTTTTAAATATAGATAAATAAAAAAGGTGCAAATAAAGAAAAAATGATTAAAAATTTTGTAAAAGGACTGCTAAAAGAAAACCCAATTTTTGTTATGATGCTCGGGCTTTGTCCGGCTTTGGGCGTTACAACTACGGCTTATAATGCTTTAGGAATGGGGGTGGCGACAACTATTGTTTTGATTTCAAGTAATGTTGTTATTTCTTTTTTGAAAAATTTTATTCCTGAAAAAGTTAGGATACCTTGCTATATTGTTATAATTGCCTCAATGGTAACGGTTATTCAACTTTATATTAAGGCGTATTTACCGCGCTTAGATGCAGCTTTGGGGATATTTATTCCGCTTATTATTG
>CAYWTE010000041.1:0-8028 GCA_964461145.1 uncultured Lactobacillales bacterium
TAATTCTTTTGGTTAAAAATAAAAAAGGCTACTTAAATCTTTCAAAAATTATGAGTATTTCTTATTTAGCCTCTAATTCTGCTCTTAGTCCGCAAATAACTATTGAAGATTTAGCTGAAAACAGCGAAGGTTTAATTGCTTTAACAGGAGGAGTTAAAGGCGGCTTCGGGCGACTCTTACTAGAAGGCAAGGGGAGGCAGGCTGAAGAATATTTATTAAAGTTAAAACAAATATTCAAATCCTCTCTTTATATCGAAATTTCAAGGCATGGGCTTGATGATGAAAAAAAAATCGAAAATGAGCAGATTCAATTAGCTTATAAGCATAATATTCCTTTAGTCGCAACTAATGAGGCTTTTTTTATCACCGAAGATATGTTTGAAGCCCACGATGCCCTTCTTTGTATCGCTGATAAAAGTTATGTTGAAGAAACTAACAGGCGACAATTAACTCCTGATTTTCGGCTTAAAACATCTCAAGAAATGATTAAATTATTTGAAGATATTCCCGAAGCTATTTTAAATACTGCGCAAATTGCCAAAAGGTGTGGATATAAAATTGAGCCTTCGCCTCCGCTGCTTCCTCCTTTTGGGGAATATGCAACAGAAGAAGAGCGAGCTTTAAGAGAAGCTGAAATACTTAAGGGAAATGCGCTTAAAGGACTTAAAAAACGTCTAGAAAAAAATGTTCTGCCTTCGAATATTGATAAAAATGAGGCAGAAAAAATATCAAAGCCTTATTTTGACAGGCTGGATATGGAAATCTCCGTTATAAATAAAATGGGGTTTGCCGGATATTTTTTAATAGTTGCAGATTTTATTAATTGGGCAAAAAATAACGGTTGTCCCGTCGGTCCCGGGAGAGGCTCCGGCGCAGGGTCTATTGTTGCTTGGAGTTTGATGATTACGGATTTAGACCCTCTGCGTTTTAATCTTCTTTTTGAGAGATTTTTAAACCCTGAACGTGTTAATATGCCTGATTTTGACGTCGATTTTTGTCAGGAAAACCGCTATAAGGTTATTGATTACGTTCAAAAAAAATACGGTTTTGACAGAGTGGCTCAGATTATAACTTTCGGTAAATTGCAAGCCAAAGCCGTGATTAGAGATGTCGGCAGAGTGCTGCAAATTCCTTATAATCAGGTTGATAAAATTGCAAAGCTTATTCCTCTTGACCCTACGGGAAAAATGACTTTAGAAAAAGCATTAGAATTAGAGCCTGAACTTCGAGAAGCAGTCAGAAGCGATCCGTCAATTAAAAATATGATTGATATTGCTAAAAAGTTAGAAGGATTATATCGGCACGCTTCAACTCACGCGGCAGGGCTGGTTATCGGGGATAGAGATTTATATAATCTTGTTCCGCTTTATAAAGACCCATCTTCCGATATGCCGGTTACTCAATTTGATATGAAATGGGTGGAAGCTACCGGATTAATTAAATTTGACTTTTTAGGACTTAAAACTTTAAGCGTTATTGCTAAAACTTTGGAATTTATTAAAGAAACCAGAAATATTTCTTTTGATATATCAGATATTCCCCTTGATGATAAAGAAACATATGAATTGTTATGCAGAGCAGAAACTTTAGGCGTGTTCCAACTTGAAAGTTCGGGAATGAAGGATATTCTAAGAAAGCTTAAGCCCAGTTGTTTGGAAGAAATTATCGCTATCGTTTCTTTATATCGTCCGGGGCCAATGGAAAATATTCCGAGTTATATCAACAGAAAACACGGCAAAGAAAATGTTGATTATCTTCACCCAAAACTAGAGGGGATATTAAAAGAAACATACGGAATTATGATTTATCAAGAACAAGTGATGCAAATAGCTCAGGTTCTTGCCGGATATTCTTTAGGAGAAGCAGATTTACTCAGAAGAGCTATGGGTAAGAAAAAAGTTGCCGAAATGGAAAAACATCGCAAAATCTTCTGTGAAGGGGCTCTTAAAAACGGTGTTGATGAAGAGGTGGCAAGCTCGATTTTCTCTCAAATGGAAAAATTTGCAGGTTACGGGTTTAATAAATCTCACGCGGCTGCTTATGCTCTTATCGCTTACCAGACTGCATATCTTAAAACTCATTATAAAATTGAATTTCTAGCAGCAAATATGAATTATGAGATGAATAATACTGATAAGCTCCTTGAATTTAAAGAAGATGCAATTTCTTTTGGCATTAAAATATTCCCTCCCGATATTAATAAATCTTTGCCTTATTTTAAGGTAGAAGAAGAGGGGATTAGGTATGCTTTGTCCGCTATTAAAAATGTCGGTGAAGGGCATATGGAGGTTCTTATTCAAGACCGTTTAAAAAATGGTGAATTTAAAAATTTAGACGATTTTATTGCAAGAATTGATTCTAAAAATATTAATAAAAGACAGCTCGAATATTTGATAAAATCAGGTGCATTATTATCGCTTCATCATAATTCTGCCGAATTGTTTGAAAATTTAGATTATATTATAAATTATGCCTCACTTTTAAATGAGGAAAAAAACAGCGCTCAAGTATCCTTATTTTCCTCTGATAAAAATCATAATAAATTAGAACTTGTAAAATATCCTTCTTGGTCAACACTTGAAGCCCTTAAAAATGAGGCAGAAGCTATCGGGTTTTATCTTTCTTCTCATCCGCTGGATGAATATGAAAAATCTTTGCATAAAATTAGGGTCATAAAATCTTCTGACTTGTTAAAATCCGTTAAATTAGGCGGTTCAGCAATTGTTAAACTCGCAGCTATCACTCATAGCGTTAAAAAAAGAATTTCTAAAACAGGCAGTAAATTTGCTATCGGGGAATTTTCTGATGCAGGAGGGACTTTCTCCGTTATGCTCTTTTCTGAATGTTATGACACATCTAGAGAGCTTCTTGAAAGTGGCATACCTCTTGTTATAACTTTGAACGCCTCTATCCGCTCAGAAAGCGATGAGCTGCGGCTTAGCGCAATAAAAGTTGAGGCTCTTGATAAAGCAATTATGCAAATTAGCTCAGGAATAATTATTAAATTTAATGACATACAAACTATTGAAAAAATTCATCAATTTTTATTGCCTAAAATCGGGAAAGGAAATAAAGTCATTATTGCTCCGATTGTTGACAATTGGAATGTCGAAATCGCCCTTCCTAATCAATATAAGTTAAAAGGCGACGATATTATTAATTTAAGAAAAATCGAGGGAATCCTTGAAATAATTGATATCTAACTTACGGAGAAAAATATGTTTTTTAATGCAATTTTTAAAAGTTTTAAGGTTCTAGGTGATAATATTATTCCCTTTTTTAAAATATTAATTCCTTTTTATTTTGCTTCTTTAATATTCGATTATATTCTTAAAACCCCAACATTTTGTTTTGTTGCAAATAATAATATAAATTATCTTTGTGCCACAAATCCTATTATTATTTTTTGTTCTTTTTTACTTACGTTCTTTTTTCTGGTTGCGTTTTGCTATAATTTTATTCGTAAAATATATGGGGTAAATGATAATAAATATCTAAAATTTGATATAAAATTCATTAGGCTTTTTACTATTTTAGTTGTTTTTGCCGCATTATTGCTTTATTCACCATATGCTTTCTTTACTTTAGTTGACAGAGCTCAAGACCCATCACTGCAGCAAGTAATATATTTTGAAATTCCGATATATATTGGATTGGTTGCATTGTCTTGCTCGCCGTTTTTAATTTTAAGGGTAATTATGATTATGCCTGAAATTATTTTATCAGAAATGTTTTCTTTTAAAAAAATATGGAATACTCTTAACGATAATTATATTAATTTTATCATTTCTTTTATGGTTTTTATTATTTTATTGTTGATATTATTCCTTTTCCCTATGTCAGGAGGTAGTGCTTTATTAAATATTTTAGGCAGCCTAGTTTTGAAATTTTTTAGTTTTTGTATAAGCGCTCTGGTGTTTATTTATTTAACCCAAATTTACTCTCAAATTAACCCTGAGCCTCAGGAATAAGTTTATTTAAATCTTCTAATACAGATAAAGGCTCTTCCCTTACTCCTGAATACCAGTTAGGGGATTTTATCTGTATATTCTCAAAAGAGTGTTCAAAATCTTTTTTGATATCAAATGCTATCGAATAGCTTAAGTTCTTATAAAATATACTCGATGATTTTTCCGCGCTAGTTAATAATGATGATAACGATTGGTTTCCATTTTTTAAGAATAAGACAAAGCCTTTTATTCCTGTTATTATATCTAAACCTAAGGCAGTTGGTCTTTTGAATAAATTATAAAAAATTCCGATTGCAAGCGGCATTAAAGGAATGGATAAAGCCGCTAAATTTGAAGTCGTTTCTCGGTATAAATCAAGCCCCATTAATGAACCGATTCCTAAAATTATTAGCAAAAATACAAAACCGGATAATTTAAATATTTTATTTAATAAGCTGGATTTTATAGGATTTTTAATAAAATTATTTATGAAATAATAATAAAAACTTACCGCAATAAATGAAAATGCCGTTAAAAGTGCGGCTAACCATAAAGAAATATATAATGTATATATCGGGTCAAGTGATAATACAGACATACCTATTAAGCTGAACAAAAACATTGTTAATCCGAACAATAAATACCCTTGATTAAGCTTAAAATATTTGGTTTTATAATCAAAGTTAAGCTCTTTTTCTAAAGCACTATAAGCTCTTAAAAATTTTAATTCCGCAGCTTTATTAATTTCAACCGAGGTGTTTGTATTTCCAAAAATTTTTGTGATAAATTTAGTTTCATCTGCAGTTAAAAGCTTTAAATTATCTGAAATTTTAACAAGAGAAATTTGCCCTAAAACTTTCTCCTCAATAATTATAAATCCTTTTTGAGCTATGTTTAAAATGGTCGAAATTATTGATTTTTTATCAATTTTTTTATTGATTATAAATTTTAGCATAGAAGGAGACATATTTTCAGGTGGAGTTTGCCTGATTATTATCTTTTTATTCTTTGCTCGCTGATTAAACCATAGCCAAGAAATTAAATATGTTCCTAAAACTGCAATAACGCCAAAAAATCCGATGGCAGCGCTACCCTGATTATTTATAAAAGACGTTAATCTTTGCCCTAATGACGGGTGATTAACCGCACCTTTTGACCAAGATGAAACAATCGTCATTCCTTCTCCGGGTGCAAAAGGGCGAGCAGCTGCAAATAAAACTTCATTATCTTTCGTTACATAAGTTACCATTTCTTGTGAAGCAAAACCGGCTGTACCTGTAAACCCTGTCTGTGAAACAGGTTCTCCCTTAAACGGCATCATAACTGAAGCGCCAACTCTTCCGGTTACCATTTTCCAGTTTGAAAAGGTAATATCCCAAACAAGTTCATCAAAATTCTTATAAAAATCCACTTGATTATAGACTTTATATGATATTCTTAATTTATGAAGGCCTTTTTCTAAGATATTTCCGCTTTCTCCTATTTCTAAAACACTACCGAAAGGTTTTTTCTTTAATTTGTATTTGAGAGGTTTGCCGTCTAATTCTGTTTCGATTATAGAAAAATTAAGCTTATTATAACTGCCGTCTCTTTTAAAAACTCTGTATGGGAAAAGTTTGTATAAAGTATCTTTAAAAAATTCACCTTTAGATATAAAATTTATTGTTTCAGAAACTGATATATCTCCGTTATTAAAAATGCGAATGTCTGAGAAATAATAAGGAATATGTTCAATATCAGGAACCATAACCGGAGATTTTGCGTGCGGAAGAAGCAATGGAACTGTATTCATTGGATCATTACGCCATTTTTCTTCATTTTTAATTCTATCCACGGGGATTACCGTTATCCCCGGTAAAAAAGGCCCTTTGGGAGCATAATTATTTACCGGCTCATCTTTTATCCCTAATCTTTGCCTAGCATTATCTAAAATGCTTTGTGTAACTGAACCTCGCCCTTGTTCCCTCATAGCGTCAAGCATTCCTGTCATCGCTGCTGAAGGGGCTTCAAACTTGCCTTGCGATGTCATTTTAACTAAATCATCATAAGTTAAAAGGGTTGCTGTTTTTATATCTGATTCATTTCTGCTTAAGTATTCTGTTAAATCTTCTTTTCCTTCAGGATTTTGAGGAGGCTCCTGCGCAAAAGAAGCTCCACTCAAAGAACTTATTAAAAAGGTTAATAATAAAATATTTTTTACTGTTTTATACATTTTCTTTCTTGTTTATAAAGTTTAGCACTTAAGCTTTATAGATACTATATAAATTAAGTTTAAATTTTATTAAAGATGTTCTTAATTTTATTCAGTGTTTTTTCAAACATTTCCAAGCTTAAACGGTTTGTGTTAATATTGTATCTTGATGTGTGATAACTGTTTACCAGATAAATATTGTTTATTTGATGGGTTTTCCCGTCTTGAAAAGGAAATTTTGAAAGTTTTAAGTTAAAGCATTTTATTATATTATTGTGTGCAATTTGACCTAGCGTTAATATTACTTTTAAATTGTTCATACTTTCTATTTCCTGCTTTAAAAAAACTCTGCAATTATCTTGCTCGCAAGCTGTAGGTTTATTCTCAGGCGGAACGCACCTTACCGCATTAGTTATTCTGGTATTTATCAGTTGTAAACTATCTGCAGGAGTTCTTAAATATTCTCCTATTGCAAAATTATATTTTATTAGAGCAGGGTATAAAATATCTCCGGCAAAATCGTTCGTGAAAGGTCGCCCTGTCGCATTTGCTCCTTTTAACCCCGGAGCTAAGCCTACGATTAAAAACTCTGCGTTAATATCTCCAAATGACGGAACAGGATTGTTAAAAAAATCAGGGAAATCTTTACGATTCTTTACTCTAAATTCTGATAATCTTGAGCAAATTAGGCAATTTTTTTGCATTTTTAATCCTTTCTTGAGTAATTAATACTATATTTTTACTAAAATGTTTAAAAAATACTTGCATTATTACTTAAAAATGTTCTATAAAAACACTTCACTTAATTAAAAATCATTGGAGATTAATAATATGGCTCGTGTTACGGTAGAAGATTGCATAACAAAAATACCAAATAGGTTTGAATTAGTAATGGTAGCAGCTCAAAGAGCAAAAGATATTAGCTCAGGGGCTAAACTTACCGTTGAAAAAGATAATGATAAAAACGGAGTTATTGCTTTAAGAGAAATCGCTGAAGATAAAATCAGTGTTGAAGATATTCAAAAATCTTTAGTTACTTCTATGCAAAAATATACTGAAATTCAAGAAACTGAAGAAGAAGAACTTGAAATTATTGCTGCTGAAAAAGAATTAGCCGATTTAGATGAGGAATTTTTGAATACCGCTATAGAAGATGCTGCTGTTGATGCTCAAGTTAAAAATGATGATGAAGATTTTGATATTGGTGATGAATTATATGAAGAAGGCGACTTATCAGATGTTGATGATTTCGTTGATGATGATTTAGATGATGATTTTGATGATTTTTCTGATGAAGATGATAAATAATTAAAACTAGATAATCATTTCTTTACTAATTATATAATAAAACAGAAAGATATAAACTTTCTGTTTTGTTGAATTAAATTATGCTTAGGCAATATGAATTAGTGGAAAAAGTATGCTCTTATGACCCAAATGCAAGTGAAGATTTGCTTAATAAAGCTTATGTATTCGCCGTTAAAAAACACGGAGAACAGCTTCGGGCTTCCGGAGACCCTTATTTTTCTCATCCTGTTGAAGTCGCCGGAATATTAACCGAGTACAAGCTTGATAGCGCATCGATTATCACAGCGCTTCTTCACGATACTTTAGAAGATACTGAAACTACTTATGAAGAAATAGCTTCATCTTTTGGTGAGGATATTGCAAAACTCGTTGACGGCGTTACTAAATTGTCAAAGATTCGTCTCCATTCCGAACAAACAGGGCAGGCAGAAAATTTTAGGAAATTACTTCTAGCAATGTCTGATGATATTAGGGTTCTTCTTGTTAAACTTGCAGACAGACTCCATAATATGCGGACTATAAATTTTATTAAAAAACCTGAAAAAAGATTTAGGATAGCTAGAGAAACTATGGAAATAT
>CAYWTE010000042.1:0-7984 GCA_964461145.1 uncultured Lactobacillales bacterium
AGGAATAAACCAATAATCAGTTAAAAAAGGTACTATGATTTTTACACCTTCTTTATAAGCTTCCTGTCTTTCAGTGTAGCTCTTTTTTAACAAAATCAAATTTTTTTCTCCGTCTTCTGCCGCAATCTCAATGAAATTGTTGCCATCAATTCCTTCAATAATGTCAATCATTTTTATGATTAATAGAACCTCAGGAATAGATAAAGGAGGAGGAACAGTGCTTTGATTCGTTATGTTAGTTTCATTAGCAGCGGTAAAACTGCCGATGAATAGTGCGGAAATTAAAACCGCGATAAAAATTTTGCTGTACATATAGATTCACCATTTATAGATATATCTTGTTTAGACCAAAAAGTCAATAATTGTTTTGTTTTTTTCTTTTTTTAAAATAAATATTGACAAATGCGTAAAATTTGCTTAATACGGAAATTGAAGGAATAAAAAAGGGAGGAAGTCAATGAGCTTAAAACACTATATTATGCTAAGGGCAGCAATATTGTTAACAGTAGTATGCTTGTCAGCAGTGTTCAGTGGAGCTATATATTATTTGTCTACTGAAACTAATCAAAAACAGCAAAATAAAATTACAATAGCGGCAACTTCAAAGATTTTAGAGCAAGGCTCTGCAATAGTTCCTAATATTCAAACGTCCGTCAGTGCAAAAGAATTAAAAAACTTGTCATATCTTTCGGCTGAAATCAGGGACCTTTATTTTATTAAAGAAAGCTCTTTAGGTGTTATTTCTGATATCGCTCAGAAAAAATTGGCAGAGTATAAAAATAAATTAAAAATTGTGCCGATAAAACAATTTTCCGCTAAAATTATCGACAAAAATCACCCAATATTGTTCGTGCCGGCACCCGATTCAAATGAAGCCCCTATTATGGCAAAGTTTGAAAATGAAAAATTAAAAATCTATACTGATAAAAAATTTAAAATTAAGCCGGAGAAATGGTCAGAAGAAATTTTAAGTGCTTTTTTGCGGTTTTATCTTAAAAAAGGTGAGATTTTAATAAACGGGCAAACGGTATTTTTCTTACCTTCAGAATCGGAGAATATTCAAAAAATAACCTTAAATGATTTTAATTATTACTTAAATGAAAAAGAAGCACAAAGCCAAGTTGCTCTTAATTTTTAATCTATAAACAAAATACCAACGATAATAAAGCGGGAAATAATTCTCGCTTTATTATTTTGTGGAATTCTTAAAATCAAAAGTTTTATTAAGTCAAATAAAATGCAATAATTTTTTATGCAAAAAATTCTCGAATTTAAAGAAACTCTAACCTTAACTTATCTTACTCAAGAAAAAGCTAAATTTATTGGTATTTTAGAAAAAAAATTAAATATAAATGTGAAATTACTCGGAAATCATATAATTTTAATCGGAAATGATAAAAATGTTAAAATAGCTTGCCAAGTTTTATCAAATCTTAACCAAAAAATTATAAAAGATAATTTAACGGATTCTTTAGATATCGAAAACTGGTTAAAAAGTAATATTTTACGAAAGGACAATAAAATTATGGAAAAAATAGCCCCGGAACTAACTATAAAAACTAAAAAGAGGCACATTTCTCCTAGGTCGGCAAAGCAGGCAGATTACATAAAAATGATAAATGATAAAGAGCTTACTTTCGGATTAGGACCAGCAGGAACAGGAAAAACTTACTTAGCTGTTGCAAAAGCCGTGGAAATGATGATTAATGGTGAGGTGGATAAAATTATTTTAACCAGACCTGCCGTTGAAGCAGGCGAAAATTTAGGCTTTTTACCAGGCGATCTAAAAGAAAAAATCGACCCTTATTTGCGTCCGCTTTATGATGCATTATATGATATGCTTCCGTCAGATATGGTTGATAAAAAAATCGAATTTCAAGAAATTGAAATTGCCCCTCTTGCTTATATGCGTGGTAGAACCCTTTCTAATGCCGCAATAATTCTTGATGAAGCACAAAATACTACGCCTATGCAAATGAAAATGTTTTTGACAAGGCTTGGTGAGAATTCTAAAATGGTTGTTAACGGCGATTTGAGCCAAACTGATTTGCCCCCAAATACTAAGTCAGGGCTTAAAGATGCTTATGAAATACTAAAAAACCTAAAAGAAGTCGGTATGGTTGAGTTTGATGAAAAAGATGTCGTAAGGCACGGGCTGGTTTCAAAAATAGTGAAGGCTTATGATGACAGAAAAAGAACAGAATCAAGTAAGTAAAAATATAAATAATGAAATAATTGGCGAAGAAGGCTTTTTTGATTTTGAAGCTAATATAAGAGCTAGGGTTAATGTGCGTCAGCCTAAATGGAAACGCTTGGTTCCCGATCTTGAAAATTTCTGCGGGAAAACTGCTGCTATGGCTTACGTTAAAGGTTTGGAAGGCAAAAAATTTAACCCTAAAATGCTCAAACCTATCGAAATAAGCATTGTTCTTACCGGAAATAAAGAGGTTCAACGCCTTAATAATCAGTATCGAAACAAAAATATGCCAACTAATGTTTTGACTTTCGTTAATGAAGATATAAACGATGATATGTTCGATGAAATTTTGCTCGGCGATATTATTATTGCTTTGCAGGTTACCGAAAAAGAGGCCGTCCAGCAAAATAAACATTTTGACCACCATTTAGCTCATTTAATTAGTCACGGTGTGCTGCATCTGTTAGGTTATGATCACGAAATTAGTGATAATGATGCTGAGGAAATGGAAGAGCTGGAAATTAAAATTATGTATGAACTTGGTTTCCCCAATCCTTATGTATGCTGAAAAAAAAGGGGTTTAAAATGTTAGGATTGATAAAAAAATTTTCACTTAAAAAGAATAAAGAAAATTTAAGAGATGCGATGGAAGATTTGCTAGAAGAAATTCCTGATAATCCTAATAGCGACCTTAAGCAAGAGCATGATTTATTCGCTAATATATTAAATTTAAAAGATTTAAGAGCTACCGATTTAATGGTACCAAGAGCAGATATAATTGCAATATCGGATAAAAAAAGTCTGCAAGATTTGGCTCAGCTTATGATAACTAATGGGAAATCAAGAATTCCGGTTTATAAAGATACGCTCGATAATATTATTGGGATTGCTCACGGCAGAGATGTTTTAGAATATATGAGCGTAGAAAAAAACATTAAAATAAGCGAGATTATTGATAAAGATGTCGTATTTATATCCCCAGCAATGAGAGTTTTAGATTTACTAAAAGAAATGCAGCTTAAAAGGACTCATTTGGTTTTGGTTGTTGATGAATACGGCGGAATTGACGGGCTTGTCACAGATCAGGATTTAATAGAAAAAATCGTAGGAGAGCTGGAAGATAATCACGATTTTGATGCAGAGCCTCAGCTTATATTAATGGAAAACGGAAGCTTTGATGCTGATGCAAAATTCCCTTTAGAAGAGATAGAAAACGAAATCGGAGCATTTTTAACTGAAGAAGAAAAAGAAAATGTTGATACTATCGGTGGGCTTGCTTTTTATCTTTTAGGCAGAGTTCCGCTAAAAGGCGAGGTTATCGTTCATTCAAGCGGGCTAAAAATGCGGATAAATGCAGCAACGCCAAGGCAAGTCATTAAGCTGACTATATATCCTGTTTTAAAAACTTCAGAAAAAGCTAAAGGAAAAGGATAATCTTATAAATGAAAAAAGCAATTTTACAATTTTTATTCTTATTTATTATCGGTGGAGCAGCTTCTTTAGGGTATGCTCCTTATTATATGCTGCCGGTGTTTATTTTATCTTTTTTATCTTTGATTTATTTTATTGACACAGCAGAAACTAAAAAGAATAGTTTTTTTTATGCCTATGCTTGGGCTTTAGGCTATTATTGCTGCTCATTAAACTGGATTGCGAATGCTTTTTTAGTGCGGGCAGTAACAATGGAAGACGGATTTGTTAAAGAATTTATCGGATATTCAGGATATGCAGCAGTATTGCTTCTGGCAGCTTTCTTAAGTTTTTATATCGGGGCAGTGGCGATAATTACTAAATTCGGTAAAAATAAATTACAAAAATTTTGCTTTTTTACCTCATCATTAGCTATAAGCGAATGGTTTAGAGGTTTTTTATTTTCAGGGTTTCCTTGGAATCCTTTCGGTTTGGTTTTGGCTTTCGATGATAATTTATTGCAAATTTGCAATTTTATAGGGGTTTTAGGGCTTACTTTGCTTTTGATTTTAGCGCTGGCGGTAGTTTATTTTTATAAAGCTAAAGGGGCGTTAATTTCAGGCTGCTTATTGTTAATCGTTTGGGGATATGGTTTTTTTACGTTAAAAAATGCTGATAATTTAGGGTTTGAAAACATTAATATAAGAATAGTTCAACCAAGTATTCCTCAATCTCAAAAATGGGATTCATCTTTAATAAGGCAAAATTTTAATGATTATATTGATATGTCTACAGCTAAAGCGGACATAAAGCCTGATTTGGTTATTTGGGGAGAAACTGCAGTGCCTTTTTTAAGTAATGATGAAATGGGAATGGATATACTTAAAGATACTACAAAAAGTAATAATTTCGATTTAATAACCGGTATTGTTAATTTTTCTTATGAAAACAAATATTATAATTCTATGGTTTATGTATCAGCAAACGAAGAGCCAATATTTTATGATAAGGTTCATCTTGTGCCTTTTGGGGAGTATATTCCTTTTGCAAAATATCTTCCTTTTAAAGCTTTTGTTGAAAGTTTAGGCGAGTTTTCTAAAGGGTCAGGAATAGTTACTATTGCACCGGAAAGCTTAGACTCAATATCCTTTTCTCCGCTTATTTGTTATGAAGCAATATTTTCAGGCAAAGCTGTCTTAAAAGGGGAAGAAAGACCACATTTTATTCTTAATTTAACTAATGATGGCTGGTACGGATTAGGCAAAGGCCCTCATCAACACTTAGATAATGTTAAAATAAGGAGCATTGAAGAAGGCTTGCCGTTGATAAGAGCTGCAAATAATGGAATTAGTGCTGTTGTAGATGCTTATGGAAGGATAATTAAATCGCTGCCCCTTGATTATAAAGGATTCTTAGATTCCTCCCTGCCAAAAAGAATAAAAAAGTCAACTTTTTTCTCAAAATATAAAAACTTTAATTTTTATTTAATAATTTTATGCTTATTTGCTCTTGCATTTTTTAAAAAAAGCACTAAATAGTAAATATAAATAATTAATCAAGAAGAAAAAAGTCCAAAAATTAAAATTAAGATACATTTATTTATAATTGTATATTGACAAACTAGGTTAGCATACGATAGTATGACTTACAAGCGTTAAGTGTAACTCTAAAAACCCCATGCAAGTAGAGGAGAATTAAAATGAACAAACAAATACGCAGAACTTCAAGCCGCGGAAGAACAGCAGAAGGAGCCCCAAATCCTATCGATATCCATGTAGGAAACAGAGTGAGGCTGCGCCGTACTCTGCTCGGATTAAGCCAAGAAAAATTAGGTGAAGCTTTAGGGCTGACTTTTCAACAAATTCAAAAATATGAAAAAGGTTCAAATAGAATAGGTTCCAGCCGTCTTTGGGATTTAAGCCGCGTTCTTAAAACTGATGTATCTTATTTCTTTGAAGATATGGATAAGTCAACAGCTTCATCTTCTCCTAGGAATATTATTAAAAAAGAAAGTGGAGAAAGTTCTTTAGAGCTTCATGAAAATGGAAAACTTTTTGATACAGACCCTATGAAAAGAGAAGAAACGCTTGAATTAGTTAGAGATTTTTATAAAATAACAGATAAGAATCTTGCTAACCAAATTAAATCTTTAATTTCATCACTTGCGCATAAGAGTGCGATAAAAAAAGAAGGCGAATAAAGAGTTTAATTAAAAATAAGAGCTTATAAATTAGCAGAGCTTTATAGTTCTGCTAATTTTTTGCTTTATTTTAAAATAAATATACTTTACAATAATACAATTTTAAAAACAGGAGGTGGGAAATGTTAAACAGAAATATCGATAATTATTTATTTACAAGTGAATCAGTTTCAGAAGGGCACCCTGATAAATTAGCAGATAGAATATCCGATTCTATTTTAGATTTAATGCTGACAAAAGATAAAAATTCACGTTCGGCGGTTGAAACTATGGTAACAACAGACTTAGTCTTGTTATGCGGGGAAATAAGCTGCAAAGAAAAAATTTCTAAAGAAGAAATTGATGCTTTAGTTAGAGAGCAAATTAAAGACGTTGGTTATCATCAAGAAGGTTTTGATTGGCGAACAGTTAAAATTGAAAATTATTTGCACGCTCAATCAACGGATATCGCAATGGGAGTTGATAATGATGGTGCCGGTGATCAAGGTATTATGTTCGGTTATGCAATAAAAGAAAATTTTGAAGGAAATGTCAGTACTTCTTATATGCCGTCTGCGATATATTTATCTCATAAAATTTTAAGAGAACTCTCTAAAGCTAGAAAACAAGAGGGAGATAACTCAATTCTTCTTCCGGATGGAAAGTCTCAAGTAACGCTTAAATATGAAAATGGCAAACCCGTTGGGGCTCAATCTATTGTGGTTTCTCATCAACATAGAGTTGACGTATCGCAAAAGGAAATTAAAGACCATATTAGAGAACACATATTAAAAGTTTTGCCAAATGGCTGGATGTGTGATGAAAGTGAATTTTATGTTAATCCGACAGGCAGGTTTGTTATCGGTGGGCCTAACGGGGATACAGGACTTACAGGAAGGAAAATTATTGTTGATACGTATGGCGGATATGCTCCTCACGGCGGCGGTGCTTTTTCCGGTAAAGACGCAACAAAAGTCGACCGTTCAGCTGCGTATGCTGCCAGATATCTTGCAAAAAATATCGTGGCTGCAGAACTGGCCGATGAATGCTTAATTCAGCTTTCTTATGCTATCGGCGTTGCCAAGCCACTCTCCATTTATGTTGATTGTAACGGAACATCTAAAGTTAAAGAAAGTAAAATCGCAAAAATACTGCCTGAATTGATGGATTTAACTCCAAAAGGAATTATTAGCCATTTGCAACTTAAGAATCCTATTTATACGCAAACTTCAGCTTATGGTCATTTTGGCAGAAAACCAAATGATTTGAATTGTTTTACTTGGGAACAATTAGATTTGGTTGATAAAATAAAGGATATTTTCTAAAGATAAAGAATTTTTATATGATTAATAATAATGAACCTAGATTCTTCGGCAGAAGACACAGTAAATATTTGCGCGATTCTAGGAAGAAATTGCTTGATGATTTTCTTCCTAAAATAGCGGTCAATTTACCTTTTGGTGAGGGAAAAATAAACCTTCAAAAACTTTTCCCGATAAATTATAAAGCTGTTTGGTTAGAGATAGGCTTTGGCGGGGGTGAGCATCTTTTTGAGCAAAGTTTAAGGCATAAAGATATAGGTTTTATTGCATCAGAAGCTTTTGAAATGGGTGTCGCTAGCGCTTTAGCTCATATAACAGGAACTCATAAAGACGGCTGTCTTATTAATGAAAATGATATTCAGGAAATTTCTTCTGAAAGGTCTGATAACGTTAGAATCTTTGCCGATGACGTTAGAAAACTCTTCCCTTTTTTAAATACCGCTTGTTTTGAGAAAGTTTTTTTACTTTTTCCCGATCCGTGGCCGAAAAAAAGGCATATTGAGAGGCGATTCGTTAATCAAGATAACTTAAATGAACTCTCTCGTCTTATTAAATCAGGCGGAATTTTAAGAATTGCCAGCGATGATATGAATTATATTGACTGGACGTTAACTCAACTTGCTTTACGAGATGATTTTAAGATGGCTGAATATAGCCAGCAGAATCGATATCTTACCCCTGATGATTGGATACATACAAGGTATGAACAAAAAGCCTTAAAACAAGGCAAAAAGCCAGTTTATCTTGATTTTATAAAGAAATAGTTAATTTTTTTATATTTTTTAAAAAAAATATTGACAAAGTATCCATTATTTTATAAAACGACTCTATCGAAACCATTTTTATAGCGTATTTTTTTAGCGAGACTCGTTTGCT
>CAYWTE010000043.1:0-7906 GCA_964461145.1 uncultured Lactobacillales bacterium
TTATTGCTACTAATTCTATAGACGCTATGCGTTCTGGAATTTTTTACGGATATTTAAGCTTAATGGAAGGGCTAGCGCTTAGTATAAAAGAAGAAAAAGGCGATTTGAAAATTATAGCAACTGGAGGGCTTGCAAAATTTTATGCTGAGCATTCTAAAGTTATTGATTATTTTGATGAAAATTTAACTCTTTTCGGGCTGCTTAAAATATTAAAATTTAACTTATAAATTATTTTCTATTTTCTTAATTTCAAAAAAAAATCTGTTAAAAGCTTGGAGCATTCTTTTTCCATAATTCCGCCATAACTTTCCGGCTTATAAAGTCCGTCTTGATGGGAAAAAACCCTTGAATTATGCTCTATTCCGCCCATTTTTACATCATATGCACCAAAATAAACTCTGCGAATATGACAAAGAGATATTGCTCCGGCACACATCGGGCAGGGCTCTAAAGTTACATATATATCGCAATCAGTTAAATATTGCTGATTAAGCTGGATTAGCGCATTTTTTATTGCTAAAATTTCTGCGTGGGCGAGGGGGTCTTTATTGGTTTCACATAAATTGTGAGAAGCTGATATGATATTTTTAGAATTGCTATCAACAATAACAGCTCCAACAGGTACTTCGCCTTTATCTTTTGCTAAAATTGCCTGATTTAATGCCATTTGCATATATTTATTTTGTAAATTCTCCATAAATCCCTGTTTATCATAAATATTGGGGAAAAGATAATAAAAAAATTGATAAAACCTAACAAAAATGGTTTAAAATAATAGGATTGGCAGTTTTATATAAGAAAAGAGAATAAATGGCTTTCGATATACCGGTAAATACGAATGATATAAATATTTCAGGCTATAATGTCGATCGCTCAATAATAGCTTTTATCAAAGAAGCAAGCGATACAACGGGGGTAAGTTTTGATTATCTTTTAGCAAAAGCCGGACAAGAAAGTAAGTTTACTAAAAATGCAAAAACCAGAACTTCTTCTGCCAGGGGTATTTATCAATTTACTATTTCGACTTGGCTAGATTTATTCAAAAAATATGGGGCTAAATACGGCCACGCAAATCTTGCAAAAAACATTAAAAAAGATAAATTCGGCAGGAGTTATGTTTCTGATTATTATTCAAAAAAAACTATATTGGCTTTACGCTCTGACCCAAGAATGTCAGCTATGCTTGCCGCCGAATATGCTAGAAATAATCAAGTTTTTTTAGAAAACAGCTTAAATAAAAATGTTACTCTTTCAGATTTATATCTTAGCCATTTTTTAGGCCCTCTCGGGGCATTAAAGCTTATTGAAGCAGAAAAATATAATAAATGGCAAGCTGCTGACAAGCTTTTTCCTGCTGCTGCAAGGGCTAATGAAAAAATATTTTATAAACTAACATCAAGTGGCTGGGAAAAGCCTAGGAACGTTGCTGAAGTTCGAAAGATTCTTGATTCAATATTTAATAAAGCGCTTAAACAGTTTACTAATATTCCAGCAGCGACGGTTGCTGCTTTGCCTCGCCTGCTTCCTGCAGGAGATGCTTCTTTATCTGGGCCTTCAGGGAAATATTTTGCTGCACCGCTGAATAAAGATAATAAAAAATTAGAAGTTAAAGTTATTAATATGGCTGCTTTAGATTTAGATAATGATGATAAAATTAATGAAATGGATTTTTCACAAAAAGTTAACGGCATAAATTTAACTGAGCCTAAAAAACTGGGCATTTTTACCGCTGAAAATAACAGCCAAAATATTAATAAGCAAAAAAATACATTTATAACTATGTCTCAGGCTCAAGAAGTTTCTATGCTTGAAGGACAAATCATTCCTTATGATGAAAAAACCAATGAAGCTTTAGAAAATATAACTTTAAGTTATAATCAAGATAAGCCAAAATCTCAGTTTATGATGGCAGAAAAAATTCTGCCGCCTGCAGATAACGAAGAGCAAATTGCTAATACAAAAAATATGATACTTAAAGCTGCGGAAGAAATTGAACAGAAAAGTGTTTTCGGTAATGCTCAAAAACAAATGCAAACATCAGATGATATAGCTTATAAATTTTCTTATGATTCTCCTTATAAAGTTACAGCAAGAATCCTCCCTACAACAAACGTTGCACCTTCCTTTATTAATATTAAGAAATTCAGCTGATTCTTTTTTGAAGAAAATACTTGACAAAAAGATAAAAATAGGGTAATATCCGTTTATTCAATCAGTTTTCAACAACAAAAGCAGGAGAAATGTTATGGGATTTTTAGAAAATTTAGTAGAAGATGCAGAAAAATTTAGAAAAGAAGATGAAAAAAGAACAGGCAGTAGAGAAACTAAAATGGCTCTATATGAGGAAGAAAATCAATCGCAAGGTATTATGGGGGTAGACGCTAGAGCTTATGTAGAAAAAACTAAAGAAGAGTCCGTTGTTAATCGTAAACCAAGAGCAGTAATTGTTTTTAATGAACTTGCTGAAAAATATAAAGAAAGAAATTCATTGCAAAAAATTAAGAATATAGAAGATAGCGCTCACGTAGAAAAAAACGAAGAAAAAAAGCTCAGAGCAGTAACTGCTTTAGATGCCTCTCTTAAACCAGAAGAAATTTTTGCAGAAATGAACAGAAGAATTCTTGATTCTCTTCGTTATCTATCTCGTTAATATAAACAACCATTAAAAGACTGCTTGATTGCAGTTTTTTATTATGTTACACTAACTACGTTGGCAGTAAGAACAAGGTTAAAAATAAAGGTTAAGGAATTAAAATGGAACAGAAAAAATCATATACTATCACTTGCGCTTCTGATTTTCGTGATGCCGTTCTTGAAATGGCAGCAAAAAAAGGTATGAATTCAGGCGATATCGCTCGTTCCGTTTTTACACTTATTCCTTCAGAAGTGATTAAAAAGCATCAAGACCCTGGCGAGCCGATAGGGCAAGATCGTGAACCGGTTACTCTTAAATCAGGAAAAGCTGCAGGTAAAACTTGGAACAGAAAGCCTCGCTTGCAGGTTAGAATGGCTCCGGGGTATGATAATATTACTATTCGCAAAGCTTTGGCTTTGGCTTTAGAGCAGCAAAGACAAAAGAATTCTTACTTTAATATTGAGCCGAATAATCCTAAAAATCGTCCGGGATTTCAAAATCCTGAGATGGAAATTAAAACACAGATTCGCTCATTAAAAGATGAGATTGAAGAAATTCGTTCTGCTTTCACTTGCGTTTCTTTTAAGCCTCTTCCCGAAGGAGTTAGAAACAGAAACGATGCTTTACATATTATGGGATTCGCTCCTTCGGAAAATCCTGATATGCACACTATTAAATCCAGATTCCGTATGATGGCAACAATATATCATCCGGACGGAAAATTCGGCGACCACGAAAGAATGGCTCAAATTAATGATGCCGCAAAGTTCTTAATGACTAAATCTATATTTTAAACTCTTTTTTATTTTTGTAATAATGTTTTAATTTCATCTTTTGATGCTACTTTGCCGACAATTTTTACTTCGCCGTCTATCACTAAGCAAGGGGTCATCATTACGCCGAATTTTAGAATATCGTTAATATCAGTTATCTTTTCTAAAACAAAATCCAGCCCTAATTCTTGAGCTGCCTCAATAGCATTTTCCGCTAATTGTTTGCACTTTGGGCATCCGCCACCTAAAATTTGTATCTTCATTTATATTTTCTCCTTATTAAAAAAACATTCCAAAAAGCATTCCGCTTATGGTTGCCATTACAATTACTAAGCTCACAAATGCTACGGTTTTCTTGGTTCCTAAAATGCTCCTGATAACCAGCATATTCGGCAGGCTTAAAGCAGGTCCCGCAAGCAATAATGCCAATGCCGGGCCTTTGCCCATTCCGCTGCCGATTAAGCCTTCTAAAATCGGGACTTCAGTTAAGGTTGCAAAATACATAAAGGCTCCTGCAAATGCGGCAAAAAAGTTAGATGCAAATGAGTTACCGCCAACTGATTTTGCTACCCAATCCGATGGAATTAAGCCCTCGTGTCCTACTCTGCCAAGCAAAAGCCCTGCAATTAATACACCGATAAGAAGTAACGGCAGAATTTGTTTAGCAAAGCTCCAAGTAGAAGAAAGCCACTCACCGCCTTCAGTTTTATCCATTTTCATAAATGCCAACATAAACCCTAACAGCCCTAAAAATACTGCCGTTAGAATCCATTTAGCATTATAAATTAAAGCCCATAAGCCATCAGGACTATCAGGCTTGCCCCAGTTAGCAAAAACTAAAACGCCAATCATTGAAGCAAAATATACACCGTTCATCCATAAAGGACGCTTGACCTCTACTTCCGGCATCATCATCGCGGCGGCTCTTGATTCTTTCTCTTCTTTGCGGAAAATTAAGTGCATTAAAACACCGATAATAATACTGAATAAAATCGCTCCAAAAGCTCTGGCAACACCTAACTCTACCCCTAAAACTCTGGCGGTGAGGAGAATCGCTAAAATATTAATTGCAGGTCCGGCATATAAAAAAGCACAAGCAGGTCCTAAACCGGCACCCATCTTATAAATTCCTGCAAATAACGGTAAAACCGTGCAAGAACATACCGCTAAAACCGTGCCGGAAACTGAAGCTACTCCATAAGCTAAAACCTTATTTGCTTTGGCTCCTAAATATTTCATTACACTTGCCTGACTGATAAAAACCGAGATTGCCCCTGCAATAAAAAATGCCGGAACTAAGCATAATAAAACGTGTTCTTGTGCATACCATTTGACTAAATACAAGCTTTCCATTACCGCATTATCAAATCTGGCGTTACCAAGCGGCAGATAAAAAAGTATTAGGAAAACACCAAGTATAAATCCAAACTTTTTCCATTCTTCTTTTAAGCTCATCTTATTTTTCTCCTTTTATGATTAATTTTGACTTTTCTTGAATATCTTTTTTAATAACATCCTCTATGCAACTCATAAATTTTAAGATACACGGCGTTTTTAAGTAATAAAAAACTTGCTTGCCTCTTTTATCATCAGCAACAATACCGGCATTTTTTAGAACCGTTAAATGCTTTGAAACCGTTGAGAAATCAAGATTTAAGCCCTTCACTAATTCGCAAACGCAAACCTCGCCTTTTGAGAGCGTTTCAATAATCCAAAGCCTGCTTGAATTTGCCATTGCGGATATGACTTTAGTTTTTGCCTCATAAATATCTTTTGAAAATTGCTCCATTATAACTCCATAAACTGAACATTTGGCAAATTAACCAAATAATAAAGCAATGTCAATTGTTTATTATTATCAATGCAAAAACATTATTGATTGTAAAAAAAAGATTTGGTGCACCCAGAAGGATTCGAACCCTCAGCCTCCTGATCCGTAGTCAGACGCTCTATCCAGTTGAGCTATGGGTGCCCCGTGAACGAGTTATATTTATATAATTATTATATAATTAGCAAGAAAAAAATAAAATAAAGCTTCACTTTATTAAAAATGTTTAGTATCTTTCTTAAAATATTGCAAAAATAAATTTGCAGGGTTATAAATAATTTAATTTATTTTTCAAAATTAAGATTTTAGGAAGGCTTAAATGGGTTACAATAAAAGATTTATGGTTCTATCTATAGTTATAGCATTAAGCGGATGTTCTTTTGCTTCTGATGCTCTTTTCCCCTCCCTTTATGATGAAGAGGAAGATGAAGTTTCTGCTTCTTTAAATGAAGAAAATCAAGAAGTTACTTCTGATGCTTCTGCAAACGAGTCGCAGCCGGCAGCAGCAGAAATTTTAAAAAAATCATCTGATAATGATATTTTAAATGCTTCTGAAACTGTTGTTGGGGCTAAAGTTAAAAATTATGCCTCTGAATTTAATAATATTAAAGATAATTTAATCAGAAGAAATCAAGATTTTAACTCTTTAGTTAATAAATCTACTGAAAGCTCAAAAAATTATCACGAAACTATTGCTCTGATTACAGCCAAGTTACAAGCCGGAACTACTCCTGGTAACCCGATATTAAGAGCTAAATGGGAAAACGCTAAAAAAGACCTTGATAGTATGAACAAGGCTTTGTCAGGCTTAAATCAACTTTCTGCACAAGTGGATTCTGATTCTGCTATGCTCTCTTATCTCTTAGATGCTATAAAATCCTCTTATTCAATTTCAGGTGCTGTAGACGAAGATCATAAGAAATTAAAAATACTTGAAGATGAGGCAAATAAAACGTCTCTTACTGCAGAAAGAATGCTTAAGGAATTAAATCAAGAAATCTCTCAAAAGCAGAAATATCTTTTTGATGAAGAAAAAAATCATACCGAATTATCTTCTAGTATTAATGTCGGCAAAATTATAGAAACTTCATTTTCACAATCAAGAAATCCTTATGAATATAAAATGACTGCGGCTAATGCTCCAAAATCTTTTATGGATTACTCTTCAAGAGCTTCTGTTTCAAACAAACCTCTTGTTGTTATCAGATTTGATAAAGCTTCCGTTCAATATGATTATCCGCTTTCTAATGCGGTGCAAAAAGCTTTAGCTAAGAAAGCTGACGTTGTTTTTGAAATTGCCGGAGCAGGCTCTGCTGCTGATGGAACTTTAAATGAAACAAAAAGGAAAATGGAAGAAGTTGCTTCCAAGATCGAATCTTTCGGAGTGTCAAGAAATAATATCGCTTTAGTCAGGCCCGATTCTAATAATGCAAGCGTTCCTGAAGTTTATGTCTACGTTAAATAGTTGATTTTTAAATCATAATTTTTTCTAAAATGCTTTTGGCTATAGAGGATTTTTCCTCTAAGCCGGAAGCATATATTTCTTCACCTTTTTGATTTAAGATAATAATACGGTTATAATCAGAACCTATCGCTGAAGATTCATTGGCAATTATATAATCTAAATTTTTATTTTTTAATTTTTCTTTTGCATTATTGATTAAATTTTCCGTTTCAAGAGCAAAACCGATTATTTTTTGCTCAGACTTTTTGATTTTTGATATATCTTTTAAAATATCTGAGGTTTTGATTAATTCTAAAGTTATGTTTTCTGATGATTTTATTTTGTGTTCTTGATATTTTTTCGGCGTAAAATCGGAAACTGCCGCAGCCATAATCAATACATCATTTTTAAGGAATTCTTTTAACAAAACCTTTTCCATCTCAAAAGCACTTGAAGCGATTACTGTCTTATATGGTTTATCCAAATTAAACGTGCAAACAAGCGTTACGTCAAAGCCTAAATTGTAGGCAGCATCTGCTATTGATATGCCCATTTTGCCGCTGCTGTCGTTAGAAATATAACGAACAGGGTCGATATATTCTTTCGTACCTCCGGCGGTAATTAAGATTCTTTTTTTTCTATCAAACATTCTATATTTTCTAAAATCTGAGAAACTTCTGCCATTTTGCCTTTACCGATAGCGTTACAGGCTAAAAAACCACTATTTGGCTCAATAATTTTTATTCCGAACTTTTTTAATTCGCTTAAATTCCGCTGCAAAATTCCACTTTCCCACATATTAACATTCATTGCAGGAGCCATAAAAAATGGCTTTTTTGTACCTAAAAATGCTGCAGAAATACTCATTAATAAATTATCGGCAATACCTGATGAAATTTTACCTATCGTATTATAACTTGCCGGAGCTATTAAAAAAATATCGGCAAACTCCATTAAAGATATATGTTCAGGACGCCATTCATTGCTAAATATTTCATCATATACTTGATTTTGTGAAAGCGTTTTTAAGGTTGTAACCGTTACGAACTCTTTTGCTGAAGGCGTTAAAACACAAATGACATTATGGTTTTTGTTTTTTAATTCTCTTATTAATTCACAAATTTTATATGAGGATATACCTCCGCTTATACCGATTAAAATATTCATTTTTATTTTACCTCAATGTTATCTATAAGCCTTGTTTTCCCTAGTTTAACTGCAATTAA
>CAYWTE010000044.1:0-7897 GCA_964461145.1 uncultured Lactobacillales bacterium
ATGGGTCAGTTGAAATCAGTATAGATGAAAAAACAACCCCCGGCATAATCAAAAAAGAAACCGCACTCCATAAGGCAACTTTTTCATCATCAAAAAGCTTTAATGAAGTTTTGTATATAGCAAAAGCAGCTGCTCCATAAGCGATAGCTGAAGGAAGCCTAGCCGCCCACTCTGCATCACTGTTAAATAAAAATGAGGATAATGATATAGTCCAAGCAACAAAAGGCGGTTTTGAAAAATATCCCCAATCAGGAGTAATTGACCAAAACCAATATTGCGCCTCATCAAAATTAAGATTAAGCGGGCTAAACAAAAGAGTTCCGATTCTAAAAAAAGTAATAATAAAAACTATAAACAATAAGTAAAAATTTTTATTTTTATAAAGATAATTATTCATCATTTTTTTATCCGTCTTCAAGATGTAAAATAGCTGTAACAGAAAGCAGAATTGTTATAATAGCGGGGGCAAAAGCCGCCAAACTCAAAGGTAGAGTGCCTGAAAGCCCTAACGCATAGGTTATTTTAGAAAAAACAAACACAGTAAATCCAGAGGCCAAGGCGATAATTATTCTAAAAGTAATTTTGCCGCTTCTAATGTTAGGCGAAAGAGAAAATACCGCAGCAATTAAAACAAAAGCACAAAGCAAAAGCGGAGAAGCATAAAGTGAATAAAGATGAATGAGATGTTTATCAGGAGAAAAACCTGAAGCTTTATAAAATTTAATAAATTTAGGTAATTCCCAAAAAGATAAAGTTTGCACTGAGGCAAAGTTTTCTTGGATTTTATCAATAGTAAGATTGGTAGGATATGTCATATTTGGCATAGAAACTCCGGATTTTTCGAGTTCAATTACCCAAACATCGTTTAAAATAAATGAATTATTTTGCAAGATTGAAGATTTTGCTTCGATTCCTTTTGAGAAAACATTATCTTTATCAAGTTCAGTAATACTGATATCTTGCATAATAAGAGTACTATTTTCCAGCTTAACGTTTTTTGCATTAAAGACAATTTGAGTGCCGTCATCTTTATAATCTCTAAGCCAAAGCCCTTTTTCATTTAAAAGTAAAGGGTTAGAATTTTTGAGCATATTTTTTTCCTGAATTTTCTCATATTTTTTATACATTGCGGCCGCGACAGGATTAAGAATAAGCAAGTTTATAATGCCGACAAATAAAGTAACAATAATAATCGGGGAAATAAACCCCCAAACGGAGATGCCGGAAGCCCGCATAACAATTAATTCTTGAGAGCGGGTAAGTTTCCAAAAAACTAAAATAGCGGCAATCATAATAGAAAAAGGCAGAGTTATATTAATCATTTGCGGTAATTTTAGAAAAGCCATCTGTATAACGTCAGAAAAGAAAAGATTTTTATTAGCGGTTCTTCGAATAAGCTCGATAGTATCGAACATAAGAATTATCCCCATAATAACAGTTTGCACACAAACAAAAGCAAGCAAAAATTGCCTTATCATATAAGTATTTATAATAGTAGCCGTTTTCATATAACCTCGATATTTTTAATTTATAAAATAATTTTTTATATTTTTATAAGATTTTTTTATGTAAAGCAAAGTAAAGTTTGTAAAAAATTAAATAATTTCTTATAATATATCAATAAACAGGAGAAATAAATTGTTTATTTTACGAGGAATTAGACCGTATATTTGGCTCACGGTAATGTGTATGCTTTGCTTCAGCGCAAGGCTAAACATTAATGCAACTATAGTCTGTGTATGGGCATCAACCATTATGCTTTTTATGTTAGGGCAATTTTTATTTGATAGGAGGGCGGCATTTTTAAGCTCTCTTTTTTTATGCTCAAGTTTTGGAGTATTTTATGAAGTATACGATAAAAGCATATTCATAAAGGAGTATCCTTTTTACATAACGGGTTTATTAAGTTTAAGTTTATTATATTTAAAATATAAATTTTCAAGGGATATTCCCAATCATTTTTTTTCAAAAGACTGGTTTTTAAGCACGCTTTTTTGGATAAGTATGACAGTATTGCTTCTTCTAAGCGGATTTATATCTCATTTATTCATAATAGTTTCCGTAACAAGCCTGATAATTTGGGATAAAGATTATAAGTGGTTAAAAAAGACCAAGCCGATTTTAGGAGTTTTATTTTTTTCATTAAGTATTTTTTGGTGGTATATGCTAAAAGGGGAATTACCCTTTAGCTTTAATGTAGAATATGAGAGCCGCATATTTGGATTTTACAGTTTGGCATTATTAATATTTTTCTGGCCGGCATCATTATTCTTGCTACCTTCATTAATTACCGGATATAGGAACCAGCATATACCGAGCACAAGATATTTATTAGCCTCATTAATTCCGAGTATAATAATATTTGAGATAATTCCTTATAAGAATTCGAGCCTGTTGATATTTTTTATCCCGCAGCTAAGTTTATTAGTTGGGATAGGCATAGCATCGATATGGCAGACGACGGAATCGATATTTGGGAGCAAATTAGCACGCAGTTGGTATTTTTTCTGGTTTCTTTTAACAATAGGTTTAGAGATTTACGGGATATATCTTCACAGCTTTAACGACTCGCTATATTTAATATTAACAGGCATATTAATGTTGATAGGAACTATTTATAGTTTACTATGTTTAAAATTTTTGCAATATTTCAAAGCGGCGGTATGGATAAGTTTAATGTCGTCATTTTGTTTTTTTGTATTACTTAACTTTACGGAATTTTTAAAATGAAATTAGAGCAGATAGCAGGATTATCCACAATACAAGGAATAACGGAATTTTTACCGATAAGCTCATCGGGACATTTAATATTATTTTCAAAAGTATTCAATCTTCCTGATCAAGGGGTTGATATGGATATTGCAATGCACGTAGGCTCGCTTTTGGCGGTTTTGCTGTATTTTATAGCTGATATAAAGTATTTGATAGGGGGCAGTATTGATGCTTTAAGATTTAAGTGGAATGATGGCACAAAATTTTTATTAAATTGTATAGTAGGGACGATTCCGGCAATAATTTGCGGCTTTTTTATCAAAGATTTTTTAGAATATTTTCGCTCAGAGTTAATAGTGGGTGTAAATTTAGTTCTTTTTGGCATAATTTTATATGTATCAGATAAAAGAGGAGCAAAGAATAGAAGCATAAAGGATATGGGGGTAATAGACGCTTTATTTATTGGAATATGCCAAGTTTTAGCTTTTGTTCCCGGTACTAGTAGATCCGGCATAACGATAACAGGCGGACTATTTTTAGGGTTCAAGCGGGATGAATCGGCTAGATTTTCTATGATTCTCTCGATTCCGGCAATAATCGGAGCAGCAGCAATAACGTTATTCAAAGATAATTTTGCAATAACAAAAGATATGATAGTCGGGGTTTTCTTAACATTTATCGTAGCATTAATAACAATATGGGGATTTATGGCTTGGGTAAAGAAGATGAGCTATACCCCTTTTGTTATTTATCGGGTTATTTTAGGTGGTATTTTAATATTTAATGCATATATTTATATTTTTTAACATTAATAGAGGTAATTTTTATAAAAATAGTTGACGAAATAATAAGTACGATATATATTTAAACAAATTCTAAATATTTGCTTATAAGGAATATAAAATGAAAAAAGAATTATTATTATGCTTAATAGCAGTTTCAGTATTATCAGGTTGTTCTACCGGTAGGAAATACACAACAAGAAAAATCAGCAATTATGAAAGTCAAGCTGCAAATAACAGGGCTTATCGTTATCAAGGCACTAATGCACCTTTATACGAAGGCAGCAGAACAAAGGTTTACAACCACGGCTGTGATTATGGTAATTTTCCGACAGCAGGCAATGGCTGTGGCGGATATGAGGCTTGCGGAGCATCTTGCGGTCAAACAATATGGCCAGTACAAACTCCAATAGTTCAAGCTCCGGTAACTCAAGCTTGCACAACGTGCACAACAACATATATGCCTCCACCGCCTCCACCGCGTCCTGTAACGCAAACGTTTACAGTTCCGGTTCAGTTATCTGTTACAACGGCGGTTCCTGCTCCTACAGTTAGTTATCAACAAACAACAACATCAACTAATTGTGCGAGCTGCACAACAGGAGTATGTTTGAATGAATGCGTAAAAGTATATGCGCCGAATGATTTTTCAGGTGGGCAAAGAAGTCCGACAATAATAAACAATGTTGGTATGGTTCCTTATTCTGGCGTTCCTTCTGTAGTACAAGGCGGAGCAGGATATTAAGAGCTTTATACTTGCTTAAGTTATAAGGTTATGTTTAATTTTGCTTCCTTAATTTTGAAAGATTAAGGGAGCAAAGTTTTTATTAAAAGAAGAATTTTTATATTATATTATGGTTATAAATTTATTATAATTGCTTAAAATTTTATGGGGAGAAATTAGGTGGTATCAAAAGCGTCTAATCAAGAAAAATTAGCAAGAGCCGAAGATGTAGCTCGTTTGCAAGAATCAATAGAGCATCATTTAAAATATTCAATAGGCAAGCGTCCTTGTGAGGCGTCAAAGAGCAATATTTTTAATGCGGTAGCGTTGGCTGTTAGGGAATATGCGATAGACGGTCTTTTTAAAACATCAGCAAAGTATGAAAAAGCAGACGCAAAAAGAGTTTATTATTTATCGGTAGAATATCTAGTAGGTCGCTTATTAGAGAATAATTTAAGGAACTTAGGCCTTTATGATGCCTTAAAGCAAATAAAAATAGAAGGCTTAAATTTACAAGAAATATTAGATTGCGAATATGACCCTGCATTAGGGAACGGCGGTTTAGGAAGATTAGCAGCGTGTTTTATGGATTCGTTGGCAACGTTAAATATCCCGGGTTTTGGTTACGGAATAAATTATAAATTTGGATTATTCAAACAAAGCTTTGATAACGGCTATCAAATAGAGAGCGCAGATTCTTGGTTTGAAGGATTTTCTCCGTGGCAGATAGTCAGATATGAGCGAGCATCACAAGTACCCTTTGGCGGTAATTTGAATGAGAATGGTCTTTGGGTAAATCAAGAATATTTAATGGGTATCCCTTATGATATGCCGATAATAGGTTACGGCGGAGACACTGTAAATTATTTAAGGTTATTTTCTGCAAGAACATCTAATGAGTTAGATATAAAAACTTTTAATGACGGCGGCTATATAAAAGCAGTTGAGCAAAAAATAAAATCAGAAACGATATCAAAAGTTTTATACCCGTCAGATAATGTTGAAGCAGGCAAGAAATTAAGATTATTGCAGCAATATTTCTTTGTATCTTGCGCTATCCAAGACATTATAAGGAGATTTTTAGAGCTACACGAAGATTTACGCTTTTTCCCTGAAAAAATAGCCATACAGTTAAATGATACTCATCCTGTTTTAGCGATACCGGAATTAATGCGGATATTAATGGACGAACACGGCTTTGAGTGGGACAAAGCGTGGGATATAACCACAAGGACGATATCATTTACTAATCATACGCTTTTACCGGAAGCATTAGAAAAATGGCCGGTAGATATTTTAAGTGAAGTTTTACCTCGTCACTTAGATATAATTTACAAGATAAACTATAATTTTTTAGAAGGTGTAAAAGCCGCTTATCCTGAAGATGACAAACGTTTAGAGGCGATGTCATTAATAGAAGAAGGTAAAGTAAGAAAAATAAGAATGGCATATTTAGCAATAGTAGGCTCACACTCGGTAAACGGTGTTGCTGCGCTGCATACAGAGTTAATAAAAAGCAAACTAGTACCGTTGTTTAATGAATATTATCCTGATAAATTTAACAACAAAACAAACGGAATAACGCCGCGTCGTTGGCTTTTATCAGCAAACAATGAGCTAGCCACAGCAATAAGTGAGAGAATAGGGGACAGTTGGATAACTAACCTTGATAAATTAAGAGATTTAGAGAAATACAGCGAAGACAAGAGCTTTGTTAATGATTTTTATAAAATAAAAAGCCTAAACAAAGAAAAGTTAGCAAAAATTATTTTTGATAAAACGGAAATTATAATTAATCCTGACAGTATATTTGATGTGCAAATAAAAAGGATACACGAATACAAGCGGCAATTATTAAATGCACTTCATATAATTCATTTATATCACGGTATAAAGAATGGGCAAATAACGCTTCCGTATCCAAAAACATATATTTTTGCAGGGAAAGCAGCCCCTTCATACGGTTATGCAAAATTAATCATAAAATTGATAAATAACATCGCAAAAGTGGTTAATTCTGACCCGAAAGTCAAAGAACAAATTCGGGTAGTGTTTATCCCTGACTATAAAGTATCATTAGCAGAAAGGATATTCCCCGCAGCAGATATTAGTGAGCAGATATCGACCGCCGGTTTTGAGGCTTCAGGCACGGGAAATATGAAGTTTGCCTTAAACGGAGCCTTAACGATAGGAACGTTAGACGGAGCAAACATAGAAATAAGAGAAGAAGTGGGAGCGGAGAATTTTTATCTTTTCGGTCACACGGCAGAAGAGATAGAGCAAATGAGGATTGATGGAAGTTATAATCCGCAAAGTTTTTACGATGAAAAACCGGTAGTTAGAAGGATAATGAACAGTTTAAGCTCTAATGATTTTTGTAAAGACGAGATTGGCCTGATATTTAAGCCAATATATGACAAGACTTTAACTAGTGATTATTTCTTTGTTTTAGCTGACTTAGAAGATTATATAAAAACACAAGAACGCATAAATAAAGATTACTTAGATAAAGCATCTTGGGGTAAAAAAGCGATATTAAACATCGCCAGAATTGGCAAATTCTCAAGTGACAGAACGATAAAAGAATATGCGAACGAAATTTGGGGAGTAAAATCAATACCCTCAAAATAAGGGTTGCATTTTTCTAGGTTAAAGCAAGAATGGCGGAAATATTATCTTCTCCGCCATTTTTGTTTGCATTATTAATTAGTTTTTTAACATTTTTTTCAATATTATCAGGGTTTGTATTTTTAATAATATCCATAATATTTTTATCATTAACCATATTATTAAGACCATCGGAGCAAGCGAGCCAGATGTCATTTTTATGAATAGGCTCAACAGAAAATTCAGGAACGATTTCAGGGTTAGTTCCTAAAGCTCGATATATAATATTATTAGGAGGCGGAGCACCGTTACTTCCTAAAAGCAGCCATTGATTATAAAGACTATGGTCTCTGGTTTTAAGGCTCAAAATTCCATTTCGCAATAGATAAATTCGGCTGTCTCCAACGTGAAAAATGATAGCCTGATTAATCTCAGGGACGAAAAGAACTCCGGCTATAGTAGTTCCCATACCTTTACCCGGAGAATGTCCGGTATTAATATTTATGTCGAAGATAATTTTGTTAACAGCGATAATGGAAGCAGCAACTTTATAAATAGAGTTCATAGTAAGCACATCAGGCTGAGAAATTATAGAAGATATCTCAAAGCAAGGTTTTTCAGGTAACTCAGGGGGATATTTTTCGATAAATTGATTAAATTTTTCAGCAGCGATGATGCTTGCGGTATTGCCGTGAATATGCCCTCCCATACCATCAGCGACACAAATAAGATGAGTTTTTTTATTAACAAGGAAAGAATCTTCGTTTTTATCTCTTTGTCTTCCGGTATCAGATGCGCCGAAAGCATTAAAATATAATTCATTCATATTATAAAAATCCTCAAGTATAAGGTTAAAAATTTAAGGAATTTTATCATGATAAAGTCAACATAAAGTTAACAATAAAAGAGAAAAGCAGATTTTTGTGATAAAAGCGGGTAGGGCGAAGAGGATATAATTGCATCGAAGCCGAGGGCAAAGATGGATGGCGGGAGTGACGGGACTTGAACCCGCGACCTCTGGCGTGACAGGCCAGCGCTCTAACCAGCTGAGCTACACCCCCTAATACTTAAC